>NZ_JASJSQ010000025.1:0-57443 GCF_030236855.1 Stenotrophomonas maltophilia group sp. Smal13 | reverse complement strand
ACGCTGCGCGCGCCATGTTGGTTACCAGGACCATCATCGAGTCGCGGCTGCGGCCTGTAACGATTCGATAGCCCTGGATCAGCACCCACAAGGTCATGAGGGTCAGCGCGATGCCGCCCACCCACGCCATCATGTTGTCCATCAGGTCGAAGCCGAACTTGCCGATCCTGTCCCGCAGGTAGTCCAGGATCAGCTTGAAGAACACGAAATCGCCAATCGACTGGACACGCGCGACGTGCCCCATCAGATCCTGGAATCCGCCCGAAAAATCAAAGTTGGCAATCGACCTGATCGTCATACCCACATTCCCTTGGTAATACTGCAATCACATGAGGGGCGACGCAGACGCGCGCACCCTTGGTGCTCCATTCCATGCATCAGTCGATGGACAGCGCTGCCTTCAGCGCCGCCGTCTTGACCAGATCACTGGCAATGGTCTTCATCGGGTCGCCCTTCAGCGCTGCCTGTGCGACGACCTTCTGATTGGCTTCCATCACCTCGATGTAGGCATCGTAGGCCTTCTGCTGTGCCTCGAAGGACTTTGCCTTGGCTGCCATGTCGTTCGCGGTGCGCAACGTGTCGTTCTGCGTTGCGTTGACGTTGCCGAGCAGATTGCTGACATTTCGCTGCTTCTCGATTGCATCGAGGCTATCGAAGAACGACGGCATCGTCTTGAGCATGAAGTCCACCGCATCGTTGTACTTGCGGTTCTGCATCATCCGGATGTTCACGCAGATCTGTTGCTGCTGATCCTTCCAATCGCCCTTGAAATTGAAAACGACCCGGGTCGCGAGAGTCTTCAGGTCGGTGCCGATTCCGCAGGTCTCGGCAACCAGATAATTGGGTGGCACCGGCGTCAGCGGGGCGGAATCCGGCAACCCGAAGGAATTCACGATGCCCTGGATCTGGACCATCGTCTCCTGGTACTCCTTGATCGTCTGCGCCCAGTCCCGTGCCCACTGGGTGTTCTCCTTGACGAACTGGTACTTCTCCTGGAAACGGGCCTGGTACGTATTGATCTGATTGAGGATGTGCTGCCACAGCGCAGGACCCGTTTCCTGCACCGGGCCGATGGCGCCCGCATTGGTCGCTGAGAGGGCCAAGGCAACGCCGAGCACCTTGGCCATCGGCTTGAGTACCTTGCGGGCGCTGGCCCGACGCTTGACGTTGTTCATGGGAAAACTCCTGTTGTTCTGATTGACGTCCACTTGCCTGTCTCCTGCTCGCACGGCCATCAGGCCGCGTCGGACCGGGGTTCCTTTCCCGACCCCTTCCGGTTCTTGTAGAAATCTTCCAGCCACTGCTCCGGGCTGAGCTCGTCTACAGTGACGCGATTGCGGACCGCGGCCGTCTGCAGGACCCGATGCATGACATCGATGTTGTCGGTCGAAGCCGAGATCACCGACAGGATGTCGTCCATGCCGCGCAGGTTGAGCTGGCACACGCTGGAGGCATGGCCCTGCTTGACCAGGAAGCAGCGCGAGCGCTCGTCCAGTGCAGTCACCACCCTGAACTCGGCCTCGGTCAGCTTCAGGCCGTCCATGTAGTCGCTCTTGCTGGCATTCGGGTTCGGCAGCAGGATCAGGGTAGCGGTCTGCTCGATCAGGGCGGCGGAGATATCGCTCTTCAGCGCATCTTCCGGGCTCTGCGTAGCGAAGATGCCGAGACCGTTCTGCTTACGGATGGTCTTCTGCTTGTTCTTCGCGAACTCCTTCAGGCCACCTTCGCCGTCCAGGATCTTCCAGAATTCGTCCATCACATAGATCAGCGGACGACCGTCGATCAGCGACTCCAGGCGGTGCAGCAGGTAATTGATCACCGGCACGCGCACTTCAGGATTGTCGATGATGTCGGTGTAGTCGAAGCCGATGATGTTGGCCTTGCTCAGGTCAACGGTATCGATCGGATTATCGAACACCCAGCCCAGCGAGTTGCCCGAGGTCCAGCGGCGCATGCGCGCGTAGAGGCCATCGTCGCCCATATTGGGCAGGCTCTTCTGGAAGTTGGTCATGCTGCGCAGGTGCATCGGCGTATCGAGCATGCTCTCCACCGCGCGGTAGATATCCTCTTCCTCACGGGCGCTGTACTCGCGCTTGCCGGCCAGCACCTTGATCAGGTCAGCCAGGAACTGCAGGTTGGCTTCGTTGTTCTCGCACTGGAACGGGTTGAAGCCGGTCGGTGCGCCGTTCTCCAGGGCCAGATAGTTGCCACCGCAGGCGCGCACGAAGATCTCCGCGCCGCGGTCCTTGTCGAAGAAGAAGATGGTCGGCGACGGCTCGTACTTCTGCACCTGGCTGAGCAGGAAGTTGATCAGCGCGGTTTTACCGGTACCGGACTTGCCGATCACCATGGTATTGGCGATCGCCTTCTCACCCAGCGAATTCTCCGAGGGATGGGTCGCATGGAAATTGAAGTAGTACGGCTGGCCATTGGTGGTCTGCAGCGTGGTGACGCAGTCGCCCCACGGGTTGTTGTGCTGCTTACCGGTGGCGAAGTTGTGCAGCGGCGACAGGCCCAGGAAGTTCAGCGAGCTGACATTGGCCAGGCGTGTGCGATAGCGCCAGTTGCCCGGCAGCTGCGAATAGAACGACGAGGTAACCGCCAGGTCTTCCTTGGTCGATACGAACCCGGCGTTGGACAGCTCGGCGCGGGTCGAGGCGACGTTCTGCGAAAGCTTGGCCTGCGTGTCGCCGTAGACCGCCATGATGAAGTGGTATTCACCCAGCACGAAGTTGCCCGACGACAGCTGATCCATGGCCTGGTCCAGCTCGACGATCTGGCTGACCGCCTTGTCGCCGGAGGAGATCATCATGCCCTTGGTGCGGTCGAGCACCTTCAGCGCATCCTGGCGCCCCATCGGGCTGAACGAATGGGTGATGACGTATTCGTAGTCGAGGTACTTCAGGCCGTTGAGGATGCCCGGGTAAGTCCCCTCGGCATACTCCTTGATGTTCAGAATGGCGCCGTAGTGATTGGCACCGTTGGGAGTATTGATCGCAAAATCGCCGGTCTTGGCCGAGAACATGTGGCGACTGACCGGCAGGTAATCCTTGATCGGTGCCGACAGCACCGGCACCGGCTCGTCGATGCGATTGATCAGGTAACCGAACAGCTCCAGCGTTTCCGAGAACACCACGCCATTCTTGGCTTCGTACATACCCAGGCGATACGGCGCGTAGTCGCGGATCACGGCCTCGACGTTGCCGGCCAGTTCCATCAACTTCTCGACCGCCTGCTCCTGCTCGGCGCGCAGCTTCTCCACGTTCGCCGACTTTTCGACGAAGCGTTTGCCCGCCACCACCGGGCGATAGATCATGGTCAGGTACAGCTCGTTCTGCATGATGCGCTGCGAGGACAGCATGCCCATGTACTGGTCGGAAACGTCCTGGTTGAAGCGCTGCCTGTAGTTGCTCTTGCCCTTCAACGTGCGACGGCGACGGATGTCGTGCACCCAGAAAGCGACGTTGACAAAGTCAGGCGCGCGCAACGTCTGCAGCAGACGGTTGAACGTGTTGTGGCGATGCTCGAGCTCCCACTCCTCTCGGCCGACAAACGGCAGCCCTTCCAGATGCCAGGTCAGCAGGTAGTCGCCGCCCGTGGTCTTGACCACGTTCGGGGCGACATGCGACGACAACGGGATGAACTCACTGATGGAGGTGTCAGGGCTGAACATACGACTGCTTCCAAAGAGGTACTGCCAAGAAGTTTCAAGAGACCTGGCGGGCGCGGATGCCCGCCAGGCCGGATCCGGACCTCAATCCATTCGGGCCGGCTTGTTGCGGTAATGGTTGGGGTTGAGCACCCACATGCCATCGTGCTCCTGCACGTTGCGCACCTTCAGCTTGAACATCAGGCGCAGGCCCAGCAGACGGAAGATCATCTCGTCACGCTTGGCCATGTGCCGCATGATGAAGACCGCCACCGGAATGGTGAGCAGGAACCAGAAGTTCGTGTACATGCTGAGCAGCAACAGCCCGCCTGCCACCATGAAGAATGGCAGGTAGGGAACGCCCAGGAACATCGCTGGACGCGTGCAGCCGCGGAACACGACGTTCTTATGCACTGTAGTACTGGATCACGTGGTTGATCAGGTAGGAGGTGCTGGTGCCACCACCGCACTTGCCGTCGCTGCCATCACCCAGCAGCATGCGCGCGATCTGGCCTGCGGCGCCGATCAGCACGCCACCGATCAGGATCGGGGCGACGTCAGCGATGCGCTTGTGCGCGAAGGCGATCTGGTAACCAGCGAAGATCACCGCGATGGTGACCACGGCGATCGAGGCGATGTTCAGCAGGCCGTTGATGTTGTTGAAGAAGCTGCAGACCTTCTTGTCGGTGCCGCCAAAGTCGGTGGCGCCGTTGGCGAAGACTTGCGGGGCAAACAGTGCGCCGACGAACAGAGTGGCCATCAGCAGGGTCTTCAGCGTGCGCTGGGCCTGGACGAGGTCGAGATTGGATCGCTTCATGGATTGATTTCCTTGTTGATGGACTAACACAACTGAATCGACCAGCCGGGGGACTGGCCGTACCACGACTTCGTCAGAACACGAAGGCCGCATCCCCTGCGGGAATCTGCTGCACCGGTGCGGACTGTGCCGGTGCGTTATATGAACTGCCATTGCCGGCCACTGGCTGATTGCGCTCATTCCAGGGCCGCAACATCACAGGGCCCTCGTTGCTGCCACCTGCAGCACCTGGCAACTGCTGCGGCATGGCCATCGCCTGCGCCGGACCCTGCTGAGGCAGCTGCTGCGGCATGCCACCGGCCTGTTGCTGCGGATAGGCGGCCCCTTGGGTGGGCTGCGCCTGCGGCTGCATCATCCGATCCACCGAGCCCAGTACCACTTTGGAAAGCGCCTGGTCGGCGATGTTCAGCAGGCTGCCCCGCGCCATTGCACCGGTGGACGGATACACGACATACGCACGTGCCGGGTCTTCCGACGGCACGTACACCGGGCCACTCGCCTGCGCAACGATGCGCGCCTGCGCCGGCGAAGCGAGCTGCGGGTGATGCTCGACCTTCACGCTGCGGCGTTCGCCGCGACTCACCACGTCGATCGGTGCAACACCATTGCTGGCAAGCTGCTGCCCACGGCGCATCGAGTCATAGACCTTCTGCACATAGCCATGGCGGAAGCCAGTCTCGAAATTGCCCGAGTAGTAGCAACTGAATGACTTGCCCCAGTCACCACCGGAGCGCTTGTAGCACTCGGCGAGGATCCGAGAACCCGCTTGCAGGTTCGGGCATTGCTGGAAGGCCTTCTCGTAGGAATCCAGACCGTACTTGCCGAGGTTATAGCGGTTGACCTGGGCCAGCCCGATGGAGAAGTTGTAGCCTTTCTCTTCCAGCATCCGAACCGTCGCCAGTGCCTCGTCCAGCGCCTTGGGCTGGCGCACCAGAGCGCCGCCGACTACGCCGATGGCATAAGGGTTGCGTGACGATTCAACGTTGATGACGTGCTGCATCACGTCCATCGACACCGCCATCTCCGGGCACGCCATCATCTCCAGTCCTGGCAGCATCCTTCAGCCCTCCTGCCCCTGGGCACGCCCAGGATTGAAATCGATACCGGTGATGTAGCGCGAACCGGCGTGCGCCTTGATATGCACGACGATGTCGATGGTCATCATCAACAGTCGCTTGATCACGTTGAACTCCAGGCCCGAACCTTCGGTGGAGGCCTTCACCATGAGGGCCAACTGGTCCCAGGTCTGCTCCGGACTGCCTGCATGGCAGCTGGTGATCGAACCCGGGTGGCCCGATGCGCAGTTGCGGATGAAGTAGAACGCCTCGTCACCGCGCAGCTCGGCCAGGATGATGCGCTCGGGCTTCATGCGCAGGCAGGCTTCCATGCAGCTCTTGGCACTGACATTGCTGGTGCTCTGCCCACCCTTGGAGTACAGCAGGTGCACCACATTGGGTTGGGTCAGAAACAGCTCGCGCGCGTCCTCGATCGTGACCAGGCGTTCGTTGTCCGGAATATGATTGACCAGCGCTTTCATGAAGGTGGTCTTGCCGCTACCGGTCGCACCGGATACCACGATGTTCTTGCGGTACATCACCGCACGCCGGAAGAACTCTGCGTACTCGCGCTGCTGACGCAGCTCCAGCAGCTCGCGATCCTGCTCGCTGATGCTGCCATCGCTTTCCAGGATCTGGTTGAAGAACCCATCTTCGTGATACTGGCTGAGCGACTTGGTGTGCTTGGACGGCAGACGGATGGTGATCGACACCTTGCCTGCATCGCACGCCGGCGGAATCACGAACTGGGCACGCTGGCCGGTGGGAAACGTGAGCGAGACCACCGGATCGGCATCGGTGATGCGCTGGCCGGTGTTGCTCTCGTTCACCACCGCCGTGCAGAACTGCCGGGCCCGCTCGAAGGTCAGGCTCGGCACATCCACCCGCTGCCACCCCGCCCGGGTTTCCAGGTACAGCTCACCGGGACGGTTGATGCAGATTTCCGTCACTTCCGGGGAAGTCATGTACTCGGCGATGCCCAGCACTTCGTACTGATAGCGCAGGAAATCGCTGGAGACGAGGGCAAGGGGTGACACTTCAGCGTCCATGATCGTTCGTTGGGTTACCGGCGAGGATGCAGCACGCTCGTGAAGTCGACGTCCTTGGCGACGTACACATTCACGATGGTGCCTTGGTTGATGGTCACGGTCGGCGGGCGACGTTGGCTGAGCGACTCGTTGGCCAGGCGTTCCATGGTGCGCGCGGTGGCGCTCTCATAGGGCGACTGGATGGTCATGCCGTTGTTGGCCACCGTGGTGGTCTCCGGGCCATGTTCGGCGGCGGCATACTTGAACGCATCAGCCAGCAAGCTGATCATCAGCGCCGAGGCGATACGACTACCCCAGTGCGCGCTGTACTGGCCCGGATGACCGGCGCCACCCAGCTGATCCACGCCCGGGCTGGACATGGCCACGTCAATACCGTTCGGCGTGGTGATGCGGTCCCAGATCACTTCCACCCGCTTGCCGGTAGGACCACCGCCATAGGCGCCATAGATCTTGGAGCCCTTCGGCAGCAGCAGATTGCGGCCGTTGATCGAGTACACCGGCTCTGTCACCAGGCACGAGGTGTAGCCCGCGATATCAGTGATGATGCGGGTTTCCAGTACACAGCGCAGATAGGTTCCTCGCACCAGCAGCGCATCGGGGCTGCGGATGTAGCTGGCATTGGACACGTCATCCACGTCGGGGCCACGACGCACGCGCGCTGGCGCTGCATTCTGCTGCCCGTTCATCTGCTGCAGCATTGCCCGCGTGTATTCGTCCATGCCCGCCTGCTGCGAGCGCTCCTCATCCTGTGAACTGCCATTGCCAACGAAACCGTCGGCACTGGCACCCATCCGACGTTCGGCAAGCGTCGGACCACGAGGGCCCGCGGAGCGATCTTCCAACGTCACTGGCGGCTCAGGGCGGCTCGGCCCCAATGGGGGCGGCGGCAACATCGGAATCGGATCAACGGGCTGCATTGCCTGCGCCGGACCCGGATCGGTCTGGACAGCATCCGGCAGTGTTGGCGTGCTCGCGCGCGCAACATCCGGCACCTTCGGCGCATCGTCCTTGTCTTGGCCCTTGCGGAACAGCAGGAAGCCCATGGCAACAAGCAGCACCACGATACCGCCCAGGAACAGCAGCGCCTTGCGGTTCAATCGCTGCTCTTCAGCCGAGCGCAGCTGCGGCGCGGCCGCGTCCAGATCCGGTGCAGGCTCAGCCTGGGTCGTGCCGAAGTACGGATTCGTCTGCGCCTCCGGAGCAGCCTGTGCACCGTACGGACTCTGGCTCTCGTCGCGTCCGTTGTTCGGGTCGTTTCCGGGAGTGTTCTGCTGGCTCATTTCTTCACGTTCCTTCGCAGGCCGACGACGAAGTCGCCGTGGCGGATGACCAGGTACGGGTAGGTCCCGTGCACGATCAGCGTATTGCCTTCAACCGTGGTGTTGACCACGAAGTCTTCACCGTATTCCGTTTCACGACCGAACACGGCCGGGAAGATACCGGTCTTGTACTCGGGCGAATTCGGTAGTTTCAGGTAGGTGAAACGGCTGTCGTCGTAGGCGTTGACCGGGATCAGCCACCCCATCTTCTTCGCCTTGCTGGTCGAATAGGAGTAGTTGAAGTTGTACTGGCGGTCCTTGGCCAGTTCAGAGCTCAACAGCGGCTGCGCCTCCTCTTCCACCGCTTCCTGCGCGACGCCGAACACGGTGTCGTTCGGGTAGGTGAAGGCGATCTTGTACTGCACGCCAGCACGACGGGCCTGTTCCAGCTGGCGCCAGTCAGTGGCCACCACCTTCAGCTCGAAGATGTAGGAATGGGTCTCGGTGCGCACCATCATGTTGGTGTCGACGTCGACGTTCTTCGGCTTGAGATAGAACACGTTCTCGCGACGGGTCAGTTCCCAGCCGCTGCTGAAGCCGGTGCTGTAGTCGAGGATCTTCTCGTTCGGGCTCAACTCGATCTGGGTGGTCAGGCCCAGGCCGGTGCGAACCGGATAGATGCGGTCCTTCTCGTACTCGTAATGGTCCACCGCCTGCGCCATCGCCGCTGCTGAAAACAACAGCGACAACATCGACAGCAGCGCCAGTGCGCTTCCCCTGATATTTCGACTACTCATCGGTTGCTTGCTCCATCAGCAGTTCCGGTGGAATTGTTCGGCGCCGGCCTCATGGCCGGCTGTCCGGGCATGGCCTGCCCCGGCATTGCTTGCCCCTGCACCGGCTGACCCGGCATGGGCTGCCCCTGTACGGGCTGACCCGGCATCGGCTGGCCCGGCGTCGGGCCATTGGCCGGGACGGCGACCGGCTGGCCGGTGGCCGGATCGATCATCGTGGCCGCGGCCGGGTTGTTGGGATCGTAGACACCCTGGGCCTGCTGCGCGGCCTGTGCAGCCTGCTGCGCCTGCGCCTGCATGGCGCCGTCATCCGGCACCGGGACGCCACGGGAATAGTCGTTGTCGACGCGATACTCGGTGACCTGGAAGGCCAGCGGATTGAGGATGCGATCCTGCTCGGACAGCGCCAGGTTCTGGTTGTAGCCGAAGCGCATCGTCACCAGCTGGTTGTCCAGGTAGGTGGCAACGCCAGTGCGCTTGTCCAGCAGGCTGCGCTGGATGCGCACCGAAGCGCCGCGGAAGCTGCCGTTCGCTTCGGCGCCCAGCGGCGTGATGCTGAGGATCTTGACCCGGATGGCACGCTCGCGGCCATACATGACGAACGGGTTCTGCGGGTTGTTGCCGGCATAGCGCACGCGCATGGACTGCGCCACCGGATCGGTGGACATCACGAACACCAGTTCCCAATCGCGCAGGCCCATCACCGCCGAGTCGTACGACTCGCGCGCCAGTACGTACTGGGCCACATTGCTGCGATTGATCGCTTCGTTGCTGGTAATCGTCTCGCCCTGGAAGGTCCCGCTCAGGCGTGCGACCGTCGCGGTACCCGTGTACGCATCGGCCATCACCAGGAACGGCACCTTCTCCTTCAGCGGCAGCATGTAGTAGTAGCCGCCCGCCAGTGCGAGCGACATCAGCAACGAGCCCGTGGCGACCCACCAGGCACGGCGCTCGCTGCGACGCGCCATGTCGGCCACGGTGATCTCGTAGCTGACCGCCTTGGCGACCGACTGCTCGACCTTGGGACTGTTGCCGGGATCCTTCTTGCGGAACATGGATTCTTCCGTACTGCTGAAACATCAATGGGCATGGAGCCCCTGCGACAGGCGCGGGGAGCGGCACGTTCGATGGTTTCGAGGTGGACTCAGGTGCCGCTGCTGGAATCAGCGCCCTGCGCCGACGCGGTGGGCGTCGAGCCAGCGCTCTGCACAACGATCTGGTTGCCAACAATGGAGACGGAGATGCCTTGCGCCGAATACGCCGAAGTCAGATCGATCACGGCCTGCTGCGCATTGGTGGTGTCGATCTTCGAGACCGCGCCATACAGCGTGAAGTCCGAGCTGAGGCGGTAGTCCAGTGTTCGTCCGGAATCCTTGGCCCAGCGCTCGAGCATGGCTTTGAGCGTGCCATCCATCGGCGAGGCCTGGTAGACGTAGCTGGAATACAGCGGGATCTCGGTCGTCGCCACGGCAAAGCGGTTGACCGGCTTCCAGCGCCCACCGAAATCGGGGGCGGACTTGGTGGCACACCCTGCCACCATCAGCGCCGCAACTGCGGCGATGGAGATTTTCGCGATAAACGCCTGATTCATACGGGCTTCACTTTGACGTACGAAAAAGCAGTCCCGAGCGTTGGTTCCCTGGCCGTCCGGCGCTGCATGGCGCACGCCGGAATCGGGGAGACGCGCTGGCATGCAGCACACCTGCCCCGGCTCCCCTGCAGCCCGAAAGCTGCCAACCAGGTCGCGGGGCCGCCAGACGTTGCCGACGACACACCCGCACACCCTCACCAACGTCGAAACCATCCTTGTTTCCATGGCACAAACTCCTGGCCACCCTGCGTTACAACTTTTGCCATCCAGCACACACTTCTGGATGACGCACACAGAGTTACACAACCACGCGTCAATTCCATGTCAGACAAGTCTGAAAATCCATGAACAGATGCCGAATTTTTGACTCAGCTCACGGTTTCACGTCGGTGAATATGAATCTACGTCACAAATTTAGCGACGTGAATTAGACGTTAAGCATCGGAACGTCGACCTTCGGCAGCAGCCGCGATGTGAAATAGCGATCCTTGTAATAGCGGATCTTGTCGCACTTCACCGGATGCGGTATGCCCTCGTAGAGGAATACTTCCTTGTCCGGCCCCATCGCCTTCAGCTCCTGCGGCAGCATCAGTGCACGCCGCTCTTCGGTGAAGTTGTGGGTCTTCTCACGGGCATGGGTGACGTTCTTCTTGCGGACGGTGGTGTAGCCCAGCATGTCCGAGTAGTCGTTGGCGTCCTGCTGCTCGCGCGGCGCGTACAGGATCTGCAGTGCGTGGTTGGTGATGATCGTGCGTGACACTTCCCGGCCGTAGGTGGCATCAAGCTGGGACATGCTCTGGATGATCGGCAGCAGGCGGATGTTGTAACCGGCCATGTAGGACACCGCCGAGGCGATGATCTCGACCTTGCCGATGGAGGTGAACTCGTCCATCAACAGCAGGCACTGGTACTTCAGGTCCGGGTTGGACTTGGGCAGTTCCTTGGTGTTGAGGTTGATCAACTGGCTGAAGAACAGGTTGATGATCAGCCGGCTCTCGGCCAGCTTGTTCGGCTGGATGCCGATATAGATGGTCATCTTCTTCCTGCGCACATCGGTCAGCAGGAAGTCGTTGCTGCTGGTGGCCTTGTCCAGCACCGGATTGATCCAGGGATTGAGCGGCTCCTTGAAGGTGCCCAGGATCGAGGCGAAGGTCTCATCGGCCTGGGACAGCATGTTGGCGAATGCCGAACGTGCGTTGCCACTGAGGAATGACCGCTCCGACAAGGCCTTGAGGTACTTCTTCAGGTCTGTGCCGTCGCCCGATGACAACCGGTAGACAGCGCCCAGCGTCGGCGTGCCCGAGCCGCCCGGGAATCCGCTGCTGCGCTCGTCATCCCAGTTCTCGAACAGATACAGGGTGAAGGCCATGAACGCATTGCGCGCCTGGCTGACCCAGAATTTCTGGTCCTCGGCACCATCCGGATACAGCATCGCGGCGATGCTCATCAGGTCCGAGACACGGAACGCCGGGTCATCGGACACATAGCTGAGCGGGTTCCAGCGGTGCGTGCGCCGATCTTCGGCGAAAGGATTGAACAGGTAGATCTCCTGCCCTTGACTGGCACGCCAGCCACTGGTCAGGTCGAAGTTCTCCTGCTTGATGTCCAGCACCACCAGCGATTCGCCGTACTCCAGCAGGTTCGGGATGACGACGCCCACGCCCTTGCCTGAACGGGTGGGCGCTGCAAGGATCACGAACTGCTGGCCGTCCAGCCGCACCAGCTTGCCGCCATGGCTGCCGACCACGATGCTCTGGCCGGTCTTCTTGAACATGCCGTGCGTGGACAGGTCGGCGCCGGTGGCAAAGCGCGCGTCGCCGTGCAACGAGCGCTTGTCCTTCTTCAGCAGCAGCACCAGGCCGGTCACCAGCAGGACCAACAGCGGCAGGCCGAAGCCGAGATAGCCGGCCCACTTGATCTTGCCCACGAACGGCGCGACCTGCGGCTGGCCAATGGCGTGGTAATACTGGTAGTACGTGTTCCAGGTGAACAGCTTGGTGTCCAACCCCAGCAACAACAGGGTCAGGTAACCGGAAAACACGAAACCAAGCAGCAGGGTCGCCAGCGTGATGATGGCGATGAGCAGATACTTCTTACTGGGCAACACCCGGATCCTCCATGATGCGCACAAGGGCGCGACGGCCTAGCGGCGGCGCCAGCGCGACGCCTTCTTCCGCAGGTGGTTTTCGTTCTCCAGCCCGGGCTCTTCGCCCTCTTCACGCACCAGTGCCTGCAGGCGTTGGCGCGCTTCGGCCACCGACATCAGGTCGGTCAGACGATCCCCATCGTCGGCGACGACCGCATGGCCGACCACATCGCCCGGAGCGTACACCGGCGCGTAGGACACCGCTACCAGCTGATAGCGGCCGCGCGTCTCCAGCACATGCCTGAATTCCTGCATCGACATCCTCCTTGTTCCAGCACTCCGCAGCCCCTGTGTTTCGCATCATGCCGACGTCCATGTCGTCATTACATGCAGGACGCCGACATCAATGCGCCGAACCTGCTTTCGTACCGAGCCCGTGCCCGGCTTGCCGCAACCCCACGGATCAAACGCTGATTTACCCTCAGCATGGCTGCTGCTGTTGCGGTGCAGCAGTACAATGCACGGCTCCCCGCCCCCATCGCGCCCCCGCATGAGCCCCAACTCTTCCCTGGCTGCGCGGCTGACGCCCCGTCAGCGCACCCTGATCATCCTTGCCCTGTCCCTGGGCGGCTTCGCCATCGGTACCAGCGAGTTCGCCAGCATGGGCCTGATGCTGGAGATCAGCCGTGGCCTGTCGATCAGCGAAACCCAGGTCGGCCACCTGATCAGCGCCTATGCCATCGGCGTGGTCGTCGGTGCGCCGATCCTCGCCTTCGTCGGCGCCAGCTTCCCGCGCCGCAAGCTGCTGCTGGCACTGATGGGCTTCTATGCTGTCGGCAACCTGGCCAGCGCACTGGCACCGAACTACGGCACGATGCTGATCGCGCGTTTTGTCGCCGGCCTGCCGCATGGCGCCTACTTCGGCGTGGCGATGCTGGTGGCCGCCGCGATCAGTCCGGCCGGCCAGCGCGGCCAGGCGATGTCGCGCGTACTGCTGGGCCTGTCGATCGCGATCCTGGTCGGCAATCCGCTGACCACCTGGCTGGGCCAGCAGCTGAGCTGGCGCACCGCCTTTGCCCTGGTCAGCATGCTGGCCATCGCCACCGTGGCGATGATCGCGCGCTTCCTGCTGCCCGACCCGGACGAGGTGCGCACCTCGCCGATGCGCGAACTGCGTGCCTTCAACACCACCCAGGTGTGGCTGGCACTGGCGATCGGCGCGGTCGGTTTCGCCGGCATGTTCTGCGTGTTCACTTACCTCGCGCCGACCCTGGTGCAGGTCACCGGCGTGGCCGAATCGTGGATGCCGCTGGCCGTGGGCGTGTTCGGCATCGGCGCGATCATCGGCAACATCGCCGGTGGCTGGCTGGTCGACAAGTTCCACTTCAAGGCCGCTGCGGTGGTGCTGCTGTGGTCGATCGTGATGCTGCTGCTGTATCCGCTGGCCGCGCAATCGGTGTGGACCATCGGCCCGATGATCATCACCGTCGGCACCATGGGTGCGCTGGCTGCGGTGCTGCAGACGCGCCTGATGGACGTGGCCGGCGAAGCGCAGACCCTGGCTGCCGCCTCCAATCATGCCGCCTTCAACACCGCCAATGCGCTCGGCCCGTGGCTGGGCGGCATGGCGATCAGCGCCGGCTTCAGTCCGGCCAGCACCGGCTATGTGGGCGCGGCCACCGCCATCGGCGGCCTGCTGCTGTGGTGCGTGGCGGTGATGCTGGACAAGAAGCGCAAGAGCGCCGTCGCCGGCAGCCTCTGAACATCGCGCCGGATCGTCAGTCGCTGCCCGTGCGGCGGCGGCGATCCGGCCGCAGCAACGCGGTATCGCCGGCCGCCAGGGTCGGCCGCGCCAGCTCACCACGCTGCACCCGGTCCAGCACCCGCTGCGAATTGGCCGCGCAATCGATGCCCTCCGGCCGCGCCTGGATATCTTCGATCAGGGCCAGCAGGTGCGCACGGCTCTCTGACAGCCGCAACTGCAGCGCTTCGATGTCGGCCACCTTCTGCTGCAGCATCGTGATCAGTGCCTCGTGCTGCCATTGGCCCATGTCCGGCGGCAACAGCGCGCGGATCTCTTCCAGGCTGAAACCGGCGCGCTGCGCACCGGTGATCAGTTCCAGCAGCAGCACCGCCTGCTCCGGATAATCGCGGTAGCCGTTGGCCTGGCGCTGGACCACCAGCAACCCGGCCTCTTCGTAGAAGCGGATGCGCGACGCTGCCAGGCCCGTGCGGCGGGCCAGCTCACCGATCTTCACCTGCCTGAACCCTCGACATGGAAGCCTGTTGACCTTCAATCAAACTTGAAGGTTAGCGTAGCCCCATTCCCCTGTCCTGGAGCTGTCCGATGTCGCTGTTCTCGCCCCTGGCACTGCCCTCCGGTGCCGTCATCCGCAACCGCATCGCCAAGGCGGCGATGGAGGAAAACATGGCCGACGCCGACCACGCTCCCTCCGAAGCGCTGCTGCAGTTGTACCAGCGCTGGGCCGACGGCGGCGCCGGACTGATCATCACCGGCAACGTGATGGTCGATGGGCGCGCCATGACTGGGCCCGGCGGCGTGGTACTGGAGGATGATCGCCACCTCGACCGCTTCACTGCCTGGGCGGACACTGCCCGCTCGCGGGGTGCGCAGATGTGGATGCAGATCAATCACCCGGGGCGGCAGATGCCGGCCGCACTCGGTCAACCCGCGCTCGCGCCGTCGGCCGTTGCATTGCAGATGGGCGCGCTGTCCAAGCAGTTCGCACCGCCGAAGGCGATGACCGAGGACGACATCGACTCGGTGATCGCGCGCTTCATCCGCAGTGCCGAACTGGCCGAGCGCGCCGGTTTCAGTGGCGTGGAGATCCATGCCGCGCACGGCTACCTGCTCAGCCAGTTCCTGTCGCCGTTGTCGAACCGGCGCGAGGACCACTGGGGTGGCAGCCTGGAAAACCGTGCGCGCCTGCTGCTGGAGATCGTGCAGGGTGTACGCGCGGCGGTGGCGCCCACATTCGTGGTGGCGGTGAAGCTCAACTCCGCCGATTTCCAGCGCGGCGGTTTCTCGCCCGAGGATGCGCGCGCCGTGGTGGAGATGCTGGCTCCCCTCGGCGTGGATCTGGTCGAACTGTCCGGCGGCAGCTATGAAGCACCGGCCATGACCGGCGCCGCACGCGACGATCGCAGCGTGGCCCGCGAAGCGTACTTTCTCGAATTCGCACGCGATATCGCCACGGTGGCAACGATGCCGTTGATGGTCACCGGCGGCATCCGCCGCCGCGAGGTGGCAGAACAGGTACTGGCCAGCGGCGTGGCCATGGTCGGCATCGCCACCGCGCTGGCGATCGAGCCGGATCTGCCACAGCACTGGCAGCAGGGCCGCGACCCGGCGCCGACGTTGCGCAACATCAACTGGCGGAGCAAGCCGCTGGCGGCCAGCGCGCACATGGCCGCAGTGAAGTATCAGCTGGGCCGGTTGAGCCGGCGCCGCCCTACCGCACCCACGGTTTCACCGGCGTGGGCACTGCTGCTGGCACAGGCGGTCGCAAAGTGTCGGACCCGCCGCTACCGGCGCTGGATCAGCGCCCGCGCCATCGCACATTGAGCCGCGCGGTCTTCTCATCGCCGCAGCGATGCTCCACCATCTGCAGCGCCGGCGGCAGTCCGCCGCCGGTCGCAGCATGGAGATGGAACCCACGTGGCAGCAGGATCAACCAGGAACCGCGAGAAGCTGCTCGATGACCTGCTCTCGCTGGGCCGCAACTGGGCACTTGCCATCGCCATCGCCGGTGCCGGGGCCGCCGTCCACTACAACGAATCGGTCTACGAGGCCGGGCTCTGGCGCGGCCTGTTGCCCACGCTCTGCTTCCTGGTTGCGATCATCTGGATCGTGCTCAGCATCATCCGCTTCGACCTGACCATCCAGCAGCACTTCGAGCGCAAGCTGTCGCGCTGGCTCAGCCGCCTGCTCTACGTGGTGCTGCTCGGTACCGGCATCACCGCCGTGTTCTTCGTCACCGAGCTGGCAGAGAACAATCATATTGCGCGGATGTGCGACTCGGTAGCCAACGAACCCGGCAGCCGCATCCACAGGTCGGCCGAATGCCAGCGTTTGTATCAGCACCGCGCTGCCTACCGGCAACGGCTGGAATCGGCCGAGGGTGAGTTCGACTGAGGCCTGCGTAGGCCCTGCATCGCGTGCGCAAAAAACACATGGCGTGGATATGTGATCGGGCACAGTGGCTGCGCCTCCCTTGCAGCAAACGAACGCCGCCGACATGCGCCACCCGCCCGCCCCTGCCCGTCACGATGCCATCGCTCTGCAGGCTGGCGTGCTCGGCAGTGTGCTGGGCGTGACGCTGTTCAAGGCGATCGCACTGTCAGCACTGGCGAGTGACTCTTTGATGGTGATCGGGCTGTGGCTGCTGACCTGCGCGCTGCTGGCTGCCTGGGCACTGGCCGCCTGCCTGGCCTGCCTTGCGCTCAGCCGGCGCGTATTCGTGCTGATGCTGGCGCTGAGCATGATGCTGATGATCTGCGTCGCCTGACAGCAGCAGGCGCCGGACTATCGCGCATTTGTTATAGAATAACAAGTGTGATTGGTCGGATTGTCTGCGCCCGGTGTCACGGATTTGAATTCCATGGCCAGCCCGGCACCACCCGAGACCCTCCCATGAACCTGCAGCCCCTGCTCCGCACCACCCTCGCCGCCATCACCCTGGCCTCGCTCAGCGCCTGTGCAACCTATGACGACAGCAACATGCATCAGGCCTGCCAGGAGTCGCCGCATCTGAAGGACCTGCCGCGCGAAGTGGCTGCCCGCGAGAGCCGCTGCAACAAGAGCATGGAAGTGTGGTCGAGCGAGCGCAAGGGCAGTGACAGGCCGATCGACCTGAGCGGCAAGAAGAAGGATCTGTAACCGCACCCGGCGCAGCCCACATCGGCTGCGCCTCCGCCCTGTACGTCAGTCAGCCTCCGGCAGTCCGAACCCGCGCTGCAACGCTTGGCGCAACCCTGCCTGATCACCTCCCGCATCGCAGGCCCACGCGACAATTCCATCGGGCCTCACCAGTACCGCCCCCAGGCCGAGCGCATCGTCCACCGCCGAGGCAATGCGGGTGAACGGCTGTCGCCAACGGTCGACGGGATTGTACGAAGCGCCGTTCTCATCGAGCACAAGCAACACCCCCTGCCCCGTCCTCAGCACCTCTCCCATGCGGCGGCCATCGGCCAGCAGGAAATCCGGCACGCTGCGACCGGCCAATGGATGGCCATCGCCCAGATCGAGCTGTTGCGACACGCCCCAGACCCGTTCGGCCAGATAGGTGGCGCCATCGCGGGTGCCGGCCAGATCGGCCATGACCGCCGCCAACGCGCGCGAACCGGCTCCAGGACGCATCAGCGCAACCTGCGCGCGCGACCAGTCCAGTACGTTGGCGCCAATTGGATGCCGTTCCGCGTGATAGCTGTCCAGCAGCGCCACGTCAGCGTCACCGCGTATCACGCTGGCCAGTTTCCAGCCCAGGTTCATCGCATCGCCGATGCCCAGATTCAGGCCCTGCCCTCCCAACGGGGAATGCACGTGCGCAGCGTCGCCTGCCAGCAGCACGCGGCCGTTGCGATAGGCGCTGGCCTGGCGCGCACCGTCGGTCCAGGTGCTGTGCAGATGCAGCGCGGTGATGGTCACGTCGCGGGCAGACACACGTCGCAGCAGCGATTGCGCTTCATCCAGCGCGAGAGGTTTTCGATGCCCGGCACCGCCATCGAAATCGGCAAGCGCGAGCACACCGGGGGGATTGAAATTGCACATGCCCTGCGCGGTGTACTGACGGCCCGGGGTCAGCACGCCGGGATCTTCCAGATCGACCTGCAGCGAATGACCGGTGAATTCGGGATCCGTGCCGATGAAACTGAAACCGCATTGCTTGCGCACTGTGCTGCGGCCTCCATCGCAACCTACCAGCCAGCGACCACGTACCGCCCCGTCAGCGGTCTCGATCTCCACTTCGGTTGCACAGGCGCGCACCGCCTGTACCGCACGCCCGCGTTCGATGCGCACGCCCAGCGTGGTCGCACGTTCGGCCAAGACCGTTTCCAGGGCCTGCAGCTCCACCGCCATCTGGCTGCCCACCGGCGACGGCAGGCGCCAGGTCCACCGCGTGCGGTCGACGTCGTCCAAGGCAAACGGTATTCCGGCGAAGTGGCCGCCCAGCGCCCGCGGCTGCGCGAGCCAATGGGCGGTGCCGGGCGGCGGCGCCCCCTTCTCGGGCTTGAGCACCTGTGTCGCGGCGACCGCGTCCAACAGGCCGCGCCGATCCAATGCCTCCAGCGTAGGGGCGTTCAAGCCGCGCAGCCCGAATGGCAAGCGCTTCAACGGCGAACCGGCGGATCTGGCCTGTTCCAGCACCAGCACTGAACACCCGGCCTGCGCCAGTTCACAGGACAGGAACAGGCCCACCGGGCCAGCACCGGCAATGACGACGTCGTACAGCATGGGGAATCCTTGTGAGCGCCGGGTCGGCGCTCTGGCGGGTCAAATGTTACACTGGGTGTACGTTTCCACAAGTGAACCGCCCATGACCCCGCCTCCAGGTCGTCGCGAACAGCGCAAGGCCGAGACCCGACAAGCGATTTCGGACGTCGCCACCGAGCTGATCATCCGGCGTGGCTTCGAGGCCGTCTCCATGTCCGAAATCGCCGAAGCCGCGGGCGTCTCACGCAAGACGGTCTTCAACTACTTCGCCAGCAAGGAAGACCTGGTGTTCGATCGCGATGAGGAGGCGCGCATGCTGCTGCGCGAGGGCATGATGGCGCGCAGCGGCATGACCCCGCTGGCGGCCTTCCAGTCACTGGTGCGCGAGTTGCTGGAGGCTGGCCATCCGCTGCTGCGCATCAATGCCGGCGCTGCCGCCTTCTGGGGCACCGTGGCGGAGAGCCCGGTACTGGTCGCGCACGCGCGACGGCTGCAGGCGCAGTTGACTGACGACCTGGCGCGATTGATGGCCGACGCTGCCGGCCGGCCAGAACATGACGCCGAAGCGCGATTGGGCGCGGCCATGCTGCTGGCGTCGATGGTGGCGGCCTATGAGAAGGGATTGGCAAGCCAACTGCAGGGCGAGGACCCGCGTGAGGCCATGCTGCAGCTGATCGTGCGCGGCGCCACCGGGGTACTGGTGGCCTTGGCGGGCACCCCGTACACGGACCCCGGCGCGCGTCCATAACGCATTCGGGGGATAGGTCACGAAGTGTTGCAAATGCTAATCTTTCTCATTTGCAGACGCGCCCCCTCTCCCGATGCCTTTTCCAACGCCCCTGCAACGCGCCTTGTGCCTGGCACTGACCCTGCCCCTGGCAACCCTTGCCCATGCTGTCGAGCCCTCCACTGCCGCGCCAAAGGACCTGGACAAGGTCGAAGTTCGCGGACGTGCACAGACCCTGTACCGGGTGGACGATGCTGCGGTCGGCACCCGCACGGATACACCGCTGGAGCTGGTCCCACAATCGATCCAGGTCATCCCGCGTGAACTGATCGACGATCAGGCCGCGCGTCAGGTGACCGACCTCTATCGCAGCATCAGCGGCATCAGCTACTTCAGCTATGCCGGGGTGACCCTACGCGGCTTCCGCCAGGAGAACGTGCTGTATGACGGCCTGCGCGGCGACCCGTATGCAGGTTTCTCGGTCCCGCAGTTGTTCAACATCGAGCGCGTGGAAGTGCTGAAGGGACCGGCAGGTGCGCTGTATGGCGGTGGTGATGCAGGCGGCGTCATCAACTATGTAACCCGCAAACCGAAAGCCAGTGCCGGACGCAACATCGAGATCCAGCTGGGCGACAAGAACTTCCGTGCCGGATCGATCGAGGGTACCGGGCCGTTGAATGCCTCCGGCAGCGTGCGCTATCGCGCCGGGCTGTATGCCGACAGTGAAAAGGGCGTGCGCTGGAACACCGACAGCGAAAGCGTGATCGGCGACGCCTCGCTGGCCTTCGACATCGGCCAGACCGGCGAGCTGGTGCTGCAGTTCACCGACATCACCCAGAACCTCGGCGGCAACCGCCTGCGCGGCGTGCCGGTGAATGATGCGGGCACCTTCCTGACCGACCGCCGCTGGAACCACAACGAGGCCAGCGACTTCCTCGACATGCGCGCCAAAGTGGCGCTGGCGCAGTACCGCTTCGCACCACGTGACAATCTGGATGTGGACTTCGCCGCTCGCTGGTTCAGCAACAACGAGCACCAGATGTACCACGAGCCGATGGGCCTGATCGATCGTGACCGCGATGGCGTGGCCGAGTGGATGACCCGCCAGCTGCGCAACCAGATCCGCGACAACGAAGCATTCACTGCCAACGGCAATGCAGTCTGGCGGGTGACCACCGGCGCGGTTGAGCACAAGGTGTTGTTCGGTGCCGATGTGTACCAGCTGGATGCGGATTTCACTGCACAGACCGCCAACAGCGCCGACCTTGCCCGTGGAGCGGGGCCGGTGCGCGGTATCGACCTGTTCAATCCCGTGTACGGCGCCAGTACCTGGCACGACTACAACCTGGCGGCCCTGCCCTGGCGCAGCACGTCCACCCGCAGCAAGCGCTATGGCGGCTATCTGCAGGACGAGCTGGCACTGGGCACACGCTGGCATGTGCTGGCCGGGCTGCGCTGGGATGGCTTCAAGGACGACGACCGCATTGCCGGCAGCAGTGTGGACGGCAACGATCTCAGCTGGCGGCTGGGAAGCACGTTCACCGTGCGCGAGGGCCTGAATGTCTACGCCAACGTGGCCAGTGGTTTCGTGCCGCAGAGTGCCGCCAACCAGAATCCGGCCGCTGGCGGACCGTTCGATGCCGAGCGCAGCAAGCAGTGGGAAGTGGGCATGAAGTCCCTGCTGGCCGACCGTGTGACCTTGAACATGGCCGCCTACCGGATCGACCGCAGCAATATCGTGCAGGCCACCGGCGAAGTGATCGGTGGCGTGAACCAGTTGGCCGCGCTCGGCCTGGTGCGCAGTACCGGCATGGAGCTGGATCTGCTGGCCGACCTCAGCGAGCGCTGGGTGCTGAATCTGACCTACGCCTACAACGATGCGCGGGTGAAGGATGCAGGCCCGAATGGCATCACCAACGCTTCCGGCGACCGATTCGCCAATGCGCCGCGCAACAAGCTGGGAATGTGGACGCGCTACGACCTGCCGTCGATCAATTCGGCCATCGGCTTTGGTGCTGACCATGTGGGTGAGCGCGTCAGTCTGGACGGGCAGACGGTCAAGGCCTACACCGTGTTCGACATGAGCTGGAAGACCACATGGAAGCAGTGGCAGTTCCAGGCCAACGTCAAGAACCTGTTCGACAAGGTGTACGCGGCCAGTGGCTTCATCGAACGCAACGGGCATTTCCCGGGCGAGCCACGGCGGGTGTATATGCAGGCGGCTTACAGCTTCTGACGCAGGGCTGGGAGCGGTGATGATGGGGAGGTGGCACCCCACCTCCCCTGTGGGTGTCAGTGCGAGCAGGCCACCAGCATCGAACGGGTGGCCATCTGGGTGGAAGTGAAGCCATTCTTGTTGCCCACCGCGATGGCGTTGCCGTCGTCGCCATCCTTGCTGAAGACTACATAGCCGCCTGGGCACATCTGTCCGGCCTTCTCGTAGCAGCCACTCCAGGCACTGGAGCCGCTGCAGTCGATGGAGACGCCGCGCCGGCCATCAGGGGTAACGGTCATCTTCGCGGTGGTACAGCCACTCAACGCGGCCACGAGCAACAACGGAACGAACAACTTCATGGGTACTCCAGGGGTTGGGGGGCAGCGAGTGGCCGCCAAGGCTGGAGTGCCTGGATTGCGCGAACCTTGCGCCGACAGCGTGTTTCCTGCGTCACCACAGCCGTGCGGAAGATCGGGAAGGCACGCCATGTTCACGCAATGTTCCTGTAATACGGTGCCGGCGCGTGCCGAACCGCCCTGCCACGCCCTTCCTGCCCAAGCCCTGCCGATGCACATCCTGCTGATCGAAGACGAAGCCGAACTGGCCGCCACCCTGAAATCCGCCCTGCAGCGCGAGCGCTACGTGGTGGACCTGGCCAACACGCTGGCACTGGCCCGCGAAGCGGCCCTGTGCGGATCGCACGATCTGGTGCTGCTGGACCGCACCCTGCCCGACGGTGACGGGCTGGGATTGATTTCCCTGCTGCGTGAGCGCAACCCAGGGGTGCCGATCATCGTGCTGAGCGCGCTGGGGCAGCTGCCGGACCGCATCGCCGGCCTGGATGAGGGCGCGGACGACTATCTGGCCAAGCCCTTCGCACTTGAGGAACTGTTCGCCCGCATCCGCGCTGCAGGGCGCCGGCCGAGCGGCATGCAGGTGGAACTGGTCAGCATCGGCCGGTTGGTGTTCGACCCGGCATCGGGTGAAGCCAGTGTGGGCGGGCAACGGCTTGAGCTGCCGCGCCGCGAGATCCGTGTGCTGACCGCGTTGGCCCGGCGCCTGGGGCGCACCGTGCTGCGCGAGTCGATTGAGATGGCAGTGTATGGATTCGATGACGGCATCCATTCCAACACGCTCGACTCGCACGTCTCGCGCCTTCGCCGCAAGCTGGCCGATGCCGATGCAGGAGTAGAGATACACGCCATCCGCGGCGTCGGCTATCTGATGCGGGAAGCCAAGTAATGGCGCGTCGTCCCTCGCTGAAGCGCCCGTTGATCGTCAAAACGCTGATCTATCAGCTGCTGGCGTTGCTGGTGGCGTTCTTCGCGCTGCTGATGGTGCTGATACGTGCCGACAGCGGTGGCTACTACACCATCCAGACCTTCGCGCCGGTGGCGGCCGACGCGGTGCACCGCGACCGCAATGGCGACCTCTACGTGCAGAACACGCCGGAACTGGCCGAACTGCTGAAGGTTGTTCCCGGTGCATGGTTCATCGCCGAGGATGAGCACGGCCACCACGTTACGTTCGGGCCTGTGCCGCCGGCCTATGCCTCGCTGGTTGGCGCACTGGATGGCATCCCCTTTGGCGACCTGCGCGGGCGCGACCGCAGCGATGGCCTGGCCGTCGTGGTCCGCCAGCACAGCGGGCCGGCCGGCAAGCTGACCATCATGGCCCATGGCGAAACCGATACGCTGACCTGGCAGATGGCGTTGGCGGCACACATCATCACCCTGCCGATCTTCCTGCTGCTGGGCCTGGCCACCATCGTCCTGACACCGATCATCGTGAGACGAGCCCTGGCCGGGGTGGAGCGCATCGCCCAGGAAGCCCGCAACATCTCCGCCAGTCGGCGCGGTGTCCGCCTGACAGAAACCGCGGTGCCGGTGGAGATCGCTCCGTTGGTGACGGCGGTGAATGAAGCACTGGAGCGGCTGGACGAGGGGCACGAGCGGCAACGCCGCTTCATCGCCGCCGCCGCGCATGAGCTGCGCACCCCCATTGCGATTCTGAGGGTGAAGGTCGATGCGGCCGACGACGCCACCTCGCGCAACCTGGCCGTGGAAGTGGCACGGTTGGCGACGCTGGCAGAGCAGTTGCTGGATCTGCACCGCATGGACGAAGACGGGCCGAAGGAAACCATCAACCTGGCGCGGGTGGCCAAACGGGTGGCCGCCGATCTGGCGCCGCTGTTGATCCAGTCGGACAAGACCGTAGCCGTGGCGGTGGAATCGCACTTCCCGGTGTTCGGCGAGACCGGCGCAGTGGAGCGGGTAATCTCCAACCTGGTGCTGAATGCTGCCGAACATGGCGGACGCCAGATCATCGTGCGCGTTCAGGGCAGCTGCCTGGAGGTCGAGGACGACGGCCCCGGCATACCGGTCGACCAGCGCGAACGGGTTTTCGAACCCTTCCAGCGGCTGCGGCCGCGGCAGACAGGCGCGGGCCTGGGGTTGAACCTGGTGCGCCAGGTGATCGACCGCCACGGCGGCCACGTCACGATTCTGGATGCGCCTGGCGGTGGTGCATTGATCCGTGTTGAGTTTCCACTGCACCCGGGCGTAACCAGCGCGTCACCGCTGGAGCACTGAACACACCGCGTGCACCTGTGTAACTGGCACCTGTCCATGCGATGCCGGTAGCGAGGACAGGCAAGGTTGCGGCAATGTTCGCTGCACAGCATCGGGGTGTGGCACCTGCCGTGCCACCGCGTTCCGATCTGACAGGAAGCCTGCATGTGACCCAGGGAGCTCCTCCACCATCCTCTTCCACGCGCACTGTGCCACCGCGGAATTCGCCGGGCCTTACCGCTGCCGCGTGGAATCGCCGCCCGCGTAGTGGCCGCGCGCTCGGCCTGGAACATTGGCCGCTCTGGCTGCGGGAAGTTCCCGAAGCCGAGCGCGCAGGTGTATTGATGCGGCTGTTCGGCGCCTTGTTCCTGCTGCTGCCCGGCATTGCACTGGTCGCTTCAACGTATCGGCACGCGAGCGCAGCGGCGGCCGCTGCCGTGCTCCTGTTCGTTGCCGTGCATGCCGCGCTGCATGGGTTGGCGGCATGGCGCGCGGCAACCTCGCGCCCGATGCCACCACTGCTGCGCGCTCTGGATGATCATGCCGCTGGGATAATGATTGCCAGCGCGCTGTTGATCGCCATCGGTGCAGGAATGACGAAGCTGCCTGTTCCAACATTCTTCTGGTTGTTGGCCGGCGTGGTGAGTCAACTCTTCGCTGCGCGATTGTCAGGTCACCGGCTGCGCAACGCACTGCTGGTTCTCGGTAGCGCCCTGCAGTTCATCGCCGTAGCATTGCTCGCCCTTCTTGCCGCACGCTGACACAGCGACAGCCCCGCAAGGTTCACGCAACCCAGCGCATCGAGACTCGACGGCCAACCCCGTCTGCCACGCCAGACGTGTGTCTCTACTGCCGCGAGGACCCGCGATGACCTGTCTCTACTGGATGCTGCGACGATGAGCGCCGCACCACGCAAGCGCCGCCGCGCGCTCATGATTGCTACCGCCCTGCTGTTCAGCGCACTGATTCTGTTCGCATGGTTGCGGCCCGCACCACCTCCGCAACTGCAGGTTGCGCCGGTCGTTCGCGGCAGCATCGAACAGGTGGTGGAAGCCACTGGCACGCTGAAGCCCTCGCGACTGGTAAGCGTGGGCGCGCAGGTCTCCGGCCGCATCGACACCCTGCATGTGAAACTGGGCGACAAAGTGAAAGCCGGCGATCCCATCGCCGATATCGATTCGCGCACGCAGCGCAATGCATTGCTGAGCGCGCAGGCCGCACAGCGCACCGCGCGCGCCAACCGCGATGCACTGGCGACCGACCTGCGCCAGTTCGAGTTGACACTGCATCGGCAGCAGCAACTGGCTGCCGTGCAACTGGTGGCCCGCGCCGACTTCGATGCAGCCCAGGCCAAGGTCGACGCCACCCGTGAACAGATCGCTGCGTTGAACGGTGAAGTTGCACGCCGACAGACCGACGTCGATGTCGCGCAGACCAATCTCGAGTACACCCGCATCACCGCCCCTACCGACGGCACCGTACTGGCCGTGGTCGCGCGCCAGGGGCAGACCGTGAATGCGGTGCAGAGCGCACCGACCATCGTGATGCTGGGCAATCAGGACGTGATGACGGTGTACGCCGAGATCTCCGAGGCTGACGTCGTACACACCGCTGTTGGGCAGGAGGCGTTCTTCACCATTCTTGGTGATGCCGGCCGCCGCTACAGCAGCAGGCTTCGGGATATAGCACCAGCACCGGAATCGATCACCAACGAAGACAGTTCCAGCCTCGCCGCACCGGCGGTTTCGGGTGGCAGCCGCACGGCCATGTACTACAACGGCCAGTTCGACGTGGACAACGCCGATGGCCGCCTGCGCAGCTACATGACCGCGCAGGTTCGCATCGTGCTGGGCCGCGCCAACGATGTACTGACCATTCCCTCGGCCGCATTGGGTGCGCGCGCCGCCGATGGCAGCTACAGCGTGCAGGTCCGTGGTGCCGACGGCCGCGCCAGCACGCGGCGCATCACCACCGGGCTGGATGACCAGATCCAGGTGGAAGTACGCGACGGGCTGAAGGAAGGCGAACAGGTCGTGCTGGCGCAGGCCAACGACGAAGCCACCAGCGCACCCGAGCAACCCGAATGAGTATGACCATGACCGAGCCACTGCTGCGCGTTCGCGGCGTACGCCGTGAATTTGCCGCAGGCGAGCAGACACTGGTGGTACTCGACGGCATCGACCTGGATATTCACGCAGGTGAACTGGTGGCCATCGTAGGCCAATCCGGTTCTGGCAAGTCCACGCTGATGAACATCCTGGGTTGCCTGGATCGCCCTTCCGCCGGCGTCTATCAGATCGCCGGGCGCGAGACCGCGCAGATGTCGCCTGATGAACTGGCCGAACTACGCCGCGAGCACTTCGGCTTCATCTTCCAGCGCTACCACCTGCTGACCGATCTGACTGCACTGAGCAATGTGGAGGTGCCTGCGATCTACGCCGGCATGCCTGCCGAAGCACGCCATGCACGGGCAGCCACCCTGCTGTCGCGGCTGGGTCTGGGCGAGCGCATGCAGCATCTCCCTGGCGAGCTCTCGGGCGGCCAGCAGCAACGCGTTTCGATTGCGCGTGCGCTGATGAATGGTGGCGCGGTGATCTTCGCCGACGAACCCACGGGTGCGCTGGATACGCATTCCGGAAAAGAGGTGATGAAGATCCTCGGCGAGCTGCACGCCGAGGGCCATACTGTGGTGCTGGTCACGCATGACATGGCCGTGGCCGAGCATGCGCAGCGCATCATCGAAATCCGCGATGGGCGGATCGTGGATGAGCGTGCAACCGGTACAGCTCTGGCAGCGGGCGTGGCGACGCCAGCCGCGCCCCAATCCGTGGGTAGCAGCGGCTGGCAGGTCTGGCGGGACCGGTTCGCTGAAGCCTTCCGCATGGCACTGCGCGCGATGAACGCCCACCGCATGCGCACCTTCCTGACCATGCTCGGAATCATCATCGGCATTGCTTCGGTCGTGGCGGTGGTAGCACTGGGCACCGGTGCACGGCAGGCCATCCTGTCCAACATCTCCTCGTTGGGTACCAACACCATCGAGATCTATCCCGGTTCCGGTTTTGGCGACCTGCACTCGGCGCGGGTGGAAACACTCACCCCCGGCGACAGCGTGGCCCTGGCCCGGCAGCCATTCGTGGACAGCGCCACCCCGGGTGTTGCCACCAGCGGCACCGCCCTGCGCGGCAACCGCTCTGCCAGTGTGCAGGTGCAGGGCGTCAGCGAGCAGTACTTCCGCGTGCATGGCCTGAAGCTCGGCGAGGGCGCCTTCTTCGGTCCACCCGGCGTGGCCGGCTACCAGCAGGTGGTGGTTATCGACGCCAATACCCGCGCACGCTTCTTCGCCGCGACCGACAATCCGATCGGGCAGACCCTGCTGCTGGGCAATGTCCCGGTGCGCGTGGCGGGTGTGGTGAAGAAGGACGCCGGTACGGCCGGTGATGCATCGCTGCTGCGAGTATGGCTGCCCTACACCACCGCAATGGCGCGCGTACTGGGGCAGAGCCACGTCTCCAGCATCACCGTGCGCGTCTCGGATGCGATCAGCATGGAAGCGGCTGAGCAGGCCATCGGGCGACTGCTGACTCGCCGCCACGGCAGCACCGATTTCTACATGAGCAACAACGCGCAGATCCGTAGATCCATTGAACAGACCACTGGCATCCTGACCATGATGATCAGCTCCATCGCTGCCATCGCACTGGTGGTGGGCGGGATCGGGGTGATGAACATCATGCTGGTCTCGGTGACCGAGCGAACCCGCGAGATCGGCGTGCGCATGGCGGTGGGCGCGCGACGCAGCGACATCCTGCAGCAGTTCCTGATCGAATCGGTGCTGGTCTGCCTGCTCGGTGGCGTGCTCGGCATCGGCGTGGCGCTGGCGCTGGGCGCGGTGATGGAGCTGGCCGATGCGGGCTTCAGCCTGGTGTTCTCCGTCAATTCGATTCTGGCTGCATTCGTGTGTTCCAGCCTGATCGGCGTTGGTTTCGGCTTCCTGCCGGCACGCCGTGCCGCACAGCTGGATCCTGTGGAGGCGCTGGTTCGATAGCCGCTGCAATTGCTCGCCCTGACGGCAGGTTCGCGCAATGTCTGCAGGGTGTACTACGGCTACCAACGATGTCCGCACAGGAGCTGGACGATGTTTCTGAAGACAGGAAGAACCGCGCTGATTCTGGCGGTCACTGCGCAGCTGGTGTTGATGCCGTACGCCGGCGACGCCCATGCGCAGCGTGGCGACCGCTACAACCCGCAGTGGAACCAGGACTACCGCGATCGGGAGCGCGATGCATGGGAACGGCGCGAACGTGAGCGGAATCATGAGCGCGAACGCGAGCGCCGGCACGATGCCAAGACCGCCGGTGTCGTGGTGGGCGTGGTAGGTGCAGCGGTGGTGGCCGGCGTGATTGCCGCTGCCGCCAAACGCGAGCGTGAGACCCGCGAGCGCGCCGACTACTGCATGAACCGCTACGGCAACTACGACCGCCGCAACGACACCTATCGCGGCGCCGACGGCTACACCTATCCCTGCCGCTGACTTGTATCTCTCAAGGAAAAACCACCCATGACCAGGATCACTCTATTGATCGCGCTGTGCGCTGCTCCGTTGCTGGCCCAGGCCTCACCGACCGACCCGAAGCAGGCCTACATCGACGCCACATTCACCGCCATGGATGCCAACAACGACGGACGCGTTGACAAGGTCGAGTACGCGAAATTTCAGCAGGAACGTTTCAGCAAGCAGGCCGATTCCATCGACGCCGCGTTTTCCGCGATGGACAGGAACAAAGACGGCAGGATCAGCAAGGAGGAAGCCAACGTGGTGCCGGAGATCGCGAAGTACTTCGCGGGCCTGGACACCGATGGTGATGGCTATCTGTCGCTGAAAGAGATGCAACAAGCCATGGTGGCCGCTCAGACTGCAGACGCGCCAACAAAGTAAATCCAGGGCGGGGCGCTGAAGATGGATACCCATCCGGGCGCGGTGCGGGTTGAATACACCCTCTTCCCACGTTAGCCTCCGAGGTGCCCAAGGAGGGCTATCAACGGAGTGAAGCATGAAGATTGGATTCAAGCTGTCTGTTGCTATTGCGGCTGCTGCACTGACCCTGGGAATCGGCAGTGCCTCCGCGCAGTCCCGCTGTACCCCGTGCTACACCGCGTACGAGGCCTGCCTCGCAGCGGGCAATGGCGAGAAGGTGTGCTACCCGGCTTTTGCCCGCTGCCTGCGGAACAGCGGCTGCACCATCCCGTAAGTCACGCACTGCCGTGATGTGTGCCGGCCCCCATTTCGGGGGCTGGCATTGGCTGCCAGGCGCTGCCCCTTGCTACTGAAGAGGTTCCATACGCGTGGGCGGAGTGATTTCATCCCATCCGCATCGCGTTATTTTCGCGCGCCTGCACTTCGATATCCTGCTGGTGTTGCCCGACGGTCTGCTGCCGCTCCAGACTGGCGGCTTCCATCTGCTGCAGCGACTGCGCAACCGGCGTATGCACTGCTACATCTGTTGGCATTGAAACGCGCAGGTGGGCGGGATCGTTCATCTCGCCCTGCACCACGAACACGTTCCGCCCTGCGGGAGTGTCGGCCGTCTGGGCGCTCAGCAGCACGTGATCGGCGCGTTCAAGCTGGTTGCGGCGGGCCAAGGCCATCACGCTCGCCACAAGACGCTCGCTGTTCTCATCGTGGGTGCGCCCGGCGCTGGCATCGATCGCGGCAACGCCTTCGCGCACCTGCTGCATCAGTGCGTACTCCCGATGGCCTGGGCCGATGTCCGCCAGGCGGGTCAGCGCCTGTGAGGGATCCGGCACGTCGTCCACCGCTGCGGTCAGCGGGCTGCGGGTAATGGTCCGATACGGGTCGTCCGGGTGGAACTGGGTACGTTTTTCCTGGCGTTCCAGACGAACCTCGCGCGCGTCGTTGAGTTCAGCGATACGGGCGGGATCGGTGATCTCGCGCAGCGACATGTGACCGCCGCCCGCATTGACGCTGGCCCATTTTCTGTCCGCTTCGAAGTACATCGCGTAATAGCTGTTGCCACCGATGATGTTCGGATCGACCGCCGAGCGCCCTTCCAGGGCCTGGGTGGCTTCCAGCACACTCAACCGGGTCAGGTACTGGCCGCCCTTCGTCCATCCCATCTGGCTGATGGCATCGACGCTGGTGTTGCCTACGCGGGGGCCTCCGGCGTAGTCGTTGTTGAGCATGTTGGTCCAGATCTGTTCCAGCTTCTCGGGGCCGCTCTTCTGCTCCGCCGCCTGCAGCAGCACGCGCGGCGTCCAGCAGTTGGGATCAAGCTCATGCCGTTCAAATGCCCGGTCGTGGGCCAGCATCACATCCTTGCCGGGAAGATTCAGTGCCAGGTCTGGGCGGCGTTCGTTCATCCACTGCCGCCGCAGTTCAAGATCTCTTTCGAGCAGGGTCTGCCCGAAGGACTCCCATTGCCGCTCGGTCAACTGTGCATTCGAGAAACGGGATCCCTCTTCCTGCTGGGTCTTCGCGTAGCTCTGTGCATAGCTGTTCGCTACGCGCCCCGGCAGGCTGTCATTGCGTACAACACCCAGCGCCAGTGTCCCGTACCCATCGGCGCCCGGCAGCTGCGACAGGTAGTTCCAGTAAAGCTCGCGGTTGCCATCTCTGGCATAGCTGCCAAGGATTCTGAGATCGTGTTCGGTCAATCCACTCATGCCTTACCCCTTCTCTTCCCTGAACCACCGATCACTTGGACCGGGTGCGCGCGATGACATCCCTGACGGCCTCTTCCATACGCTTCCAGTCCTTCAGAAACGCTCTCTTGTAGTCCAGGCTGATGGACAGCCTGTTGTCGATGTCCACGAAATAGTGAACGCAGCCCGCTGCCACTTCTCCCGGCTCGCTGATCACCTCGCCCCCCTCCAACCGCACGCCATCGCGTCGGAATTCCTCGCCGTCACATTTGATGAACGAGCTGATCCGGCCATCGCCCTGGCGTGCGATGTACCAGTCTCTCTCATAGGCCGGATTGCGGACAGGCGGCTTCCCGTACCGCGCCTCATGCTTCTTCGCGTACAACACCATCTTCGCTTCATCGATTGCATAGGGCGTCAGACCCAAGGTCTCCGGCTGTGCAACGCGTTGATCGAGACGGTCCCTGGGATCCTCCCTTTCCACAGAGCCCTCCTCCGTGATGGCTTCATTTGACGACAGCCTTGAGAGCAGTGTTTCGACGGGAACCCGATCAACGTAGTTGATCCGAATGGGAATCTCCTTCCGGAAATCATTCGTACGTGGGTTCGCCCGGGCGCCCGGCGGCGTCGGCTTCATGTCCGGCCATTCGATGACCAGGGTCACACCTTCTCCGGGCCACGGTGCGATCTGGCTGTCCAGATAATTGGCCGGAATGCGGAAGGTATTCGGCCCGAGCTTCACGTCCACGGGCGCATCGGTATAGGTGTGGCCGTTGATCGTGCGGCCGGTCTGGGTTGCGCCGGACATGGCGGGATTCCTTTCATTCTCGGTGGACGGCGGCCGTGCACACGCGCTGGCACTCACTGCGACGGCAAGTGCCAGCGGCAGACAACGGCGGGGGGACATCACGTGCATGGGCATTCCATTGCAGGGCTCCTGGGCCACTATAGGCAAGCGGGCGTCAACGGAACAGGAACCGCATCGCGGTCTTTCACGGAACCAGGCAGCATTCCAGCTGCAGCGACAGGGCCTGGCAGGCGTTGAACAGCCCGTCGACCAGCGCTGCGGACGGGCAGCAGGCGGGATCGTCGCTCTCCCGCGCCACATGCGCGGCATGCAGCAAGGCGGTAAGCGCAGTGATGCCCGACGCGCTGCGGGTGCCCAGGGCCAGATCGAAGGCTCGGCCTGGGCTGAGCCGGGTTTCGGTCCAGGGCTGGCCGTCGGCGCGCAGATTCCCGCCATACGATTCAAGGTGCGCGAAGAACGCTGAGGGCACGACGGACTCCGCAGATTCACAGAGCGCGCCTTCCAGCTTCTCGGCCAGGGCCGCGGGAAGATCGCGCACTGCGGTGCCGAGCAGCTCGCGCAGGCGGGGAACGTCAGGGGTACGGTCAGGCATGGCGACAACCTCACGGTGTGGCCACCTGCAGATGCAAGGTGGCGGACGGTGCGGGTTGGCGTGCCGGATACGTACCACTAAAGCCGGCGGATCAGGAGATCCCCACGCACCGTCCGCCATGAACTGGCAGGCGGTGCATTGTCGCGGCTGCCGCCAAGGCAGCAAGCACGACCGGTAGTGGTACGTAAGTTCGGGACGCCAATCCCGGCCAGGGCGAGTGCCTTGGCGCGGGCATGATTGCCGCACTGAACCTGCACTGAGAAGTAGGAAAATCCCGCTCTGACGCGGTCTTACGCCGGTAGCGTCACGGCATGGCGGGTTATCCATCGACTGATGCACTTCGCCAGCAAACGTGCCCGGCTGGCGTGCGCTATCTGGACACCCTATCCAGCCATACACGACACGTCCATCGAGACACACGCTGCCCACTGGTGACCGCGGCCGTTGGCGAAACCGAAGTGCGCGCGCAGCGAAAGCACGTACGCGGCCCCTTCATCCTTCAGCTGTTGGCGTCCTCGCTCTTATGGCCGCGATAGGTTTCACCCCACTCGCGCATGGCAAGGAGTACCGGCACCAGCGTGCGCCCGAATTCAGACAATTCGTATTCCACCTTCGGCGGCACTTCCGGGTACACGTGGCGGATCACCACGCCGTCAGCCTCCAGTTCCCGCAGCTGGCTGGTCAGCATGGACTGGGTGGCGTTGGGCACACGCCGCGTCAGCTCCATGAAGCGTCGCTTTCCTGTCATCAGGTGAAACAGAATGATCGGCTTCCACACGCCGCCCATCACCGACAGCGTGACTTCCACCGCGCAACCGCTCTTGCCGTCCCAACGCCTGCTACGCATGCATACTCCGGAAAACCATAGTACCTACGGAAAATCATCGTTCTTGTTGCGATAACGGTGCGAGCCTAGCATGGGCTCATCCACTGAACGTGAGACCGCACCATGAGTTTCAAGGCACTGCTGACCCGCAAGACCAACGACGGCGTTTCCACGGAGCTGGTCGATTTCGATGAAGCCAACCTGATGGATGGCGACGTGCTGGTGCAGGTCGAGTACTCCACGCTGAACTACAAGGACGCGCTGGCCCTCACCGGCACGCGCCCGGTGATCCGGACGTTCCCGTTGATCCCTGGCATCGATCTGGCTGGCGTTGTACTGGAATCGGGCAATGCCGGTTTCCAACCCGGTGACCGCGTGGTGTTGAACGGCTGGGATCTCAGCATGGGCCACCACGGCGGCCTCGCCCAGCGTGCCCGTGTTCGCGGCGAATGGCTCAACAGGATTCCCGCCAACCTGAGCACCCGCGACGCCATGGCCATCGGCACAGCAGGCTATACCGCCATGCTGTGCGTGCTGGCACTGGAAGATGCAGGCGTGACGCCCGGGAAGGGCGATGTGCTGGTCACCGGCGCCAACGGCGGCGTCGGCTCGATTGCGGTGGCGATCCTGTCCAAGCTTGGCTATCGCGTAGTGGCTGCCACCGGGCGACCTGAACACGCCGAGTATCTGCACAGCCTGGGCGCCGCCGAGATCATCGACCGCGCGCAGCTTTCAGCCCCGCGCGAGCGGCCGGTGAGTGCCGAGCGCTGGGCCGGCGTGGTCGATGTGGCGGGCGGCCCCACCCTCGTCAACGCCATTGCCGAGACGAAATACCGTGGCGCAGTGGCCGCCTGCGGGCTGGCGCAGAGTGATGATCTGCATGGCTCGGTGCTGCCCTTCATTCTCCGCAACGTGACGCTTGCCGGCGTGGATTCGGTGAATGCGCCGCAGGCCGTCCGCCAGCGCGCCTGGGATCGTCTTGCCACCGATCTGGACCCGCAGAAGCTGGAAAGCACCGTGCAGTTGATCGGGCTTGCCGGCGTGCTGGACGTCTACGACCAGATCATTCCGGGCAAGGTGCGTGGGCGGATTGTTGTGAATGTGAATGCGTGACGGCAGGCAGTCCCGCGGTGGCACGCTGCCGCCGCGGGGCCGATGCCGTGCTGTGCGTCAATGCAGCGCTATTCTGAAACTTCAATCGGCAGCTTGCATTCGCTGCGGAACTTCCCCGCTTTCCGGTCCAGTTCAGCACGTAGCTTCGGAATCTTCGCCAGCTTGCTGCGCATCGTCGCGATGGGCAGCACGCCCTTGGCGTAACTTTCCGTCACACCCAGAGCGTTAGGCGCACCGCGGATGTGCCACACCAGTTTTTCCAGGCCCGTACCGTAAGCCAGCAGCGTATCCAAAGACAGAAAAGCCCTTCCGCCGAGGTTTCCGTTTCGGAGGCGATTCCAGTCCATATTGCCTGTCAGGCTGGTGGAGTAGACCGAAAACTGCTTGTTCGGATCTTCCGACCGATACAGGTGTATCCAGGTGTGTCCGGGATCCTTCGGCTCCTGGCCGATTTCCTTGGCGTCAAAACGGAAACCCATGACCACTACGACCTCAGCCTCTGGAACAGCCTTCTGGCGCGTCGCGTCTTGTGGCCAGTAGTAATTCAGGGTCCAGCTGCTGGCCATGCCAGTGCCGAATGGCGTGCTGTTTGACGTCCATTCGTAGGTGTCGCGCGATGCGGTGGCACCCGTTGCTGCGTCCACCTCCCGGGACACACTCCATGTTCCGTCCGCCTCTTCAGTCCAGAAGCCACAGAACAGTGATGGGGTGGGCGATTGCGCCGCCACAGGCAGTGCTGCCAAAGACAGTACAACAGCCAGAAGGCAGTTGCGGCCAGATGTAGAGAACATTCCTGCAGGCATTGGATTCCTTCCCGGGGCGCCATCCACGGAGTGGTCGCAGCCATCCGCTACGGCATGGCGACAGCCTAACCCACTCCGACCGCACGGCAACAGTCACGCGCCTGATCAAGCCCCCTTATCATGGGGCTGTAAGGGCGCTTTACGCCCAGTGACGTACGCAAGGCAGTATCTTGATGTCTATGGAATGGCGCCCCTCGGGCTGGGGCCAGCGTGTGACCCGCTCGCCGGACTGGCGGCTGCGGCTGGATGGCGAGCATGTCGAGCTTCTGATTGAAGGCCGGCAGTACCGCCAACACATCGATGATGACCAGCGTGTGCGGGTTCTTCCGGGCCTGTTCTGGGCCAGGGTTGCGCTGCAGAGCGAGGACGGCGAAACGCTGTCCGTGGACGGCCTGCCCAACGGCCAGGCTTCCCGCCTCGCGGCTGCTGTCCAGCAGGTGCTCTTCGCGCGCACCACACGCGGGCGCAAGGCGCTCTTCGAGGACATCCTGGAGCAGATCCAATCGTGGCTGGCCGAGGCCGACGCCCTCACTGACCGGGGCAGTGCCGGCCGCCGCTGGATCACCCACGAACAGCAGCACATCCTGCTGGCCGAGCGCCCCTCTCTGCCCTTGTCGCCTGCCGAGCTGGAACGGCTGTTCCTTGATGAGGATGTGCACGACGACCTGCACTCCCATAGCCATCGTGCCGCATTGGATGCCCTGCACGACTGGCAGCTGGATTGGCCCGCCGTATGGGGGGACGCCAATGCGACCATGGCGACGCGGGAGCTGGTGCTGGCCAAGGCCTTCCTGGACCGGGTCGAGAGCAAGCCGCTGACCGAGGAACAGGCCCGCGCCGTCATCTGCTTCGACAACCGGGTCCAGGTCGTGGCCGCGGCCGGTTCCGGCAAGACCTCCACCATGGTCGCCAAGGCCGCGTATGCCATTGACCGCGGCTTTGTCGAACCCGAACGCATCGTGATGCTCGCCTTCAACAAGGATGCTGCCAAGGAGCTGGAGGAGCGCGCGCAGCGATCCTTCGATCGGCTCGGCATGGGCGACACCGTGGTTGAGTCGCGGACCTTCCACGCCCTGGGCCTGGCCATCATCGCCAAAGCCACCGGGCGCAAGCCCGATATCCCGGAATGGGCCACTGACGCCACATTGGGCTTCAACAAGCTGGCCGAACTGGTGGATGACCTGAAGGACCGCTCGACCCACTTCCGCACCCAATGGGACATGTTCCGCCTGGTGTTCGGGCGCGACCTGCCGCCATTCGGTGCGGAAATGGAGGCCGACGGCTACGACCGCGATGGCACGCCCTACATCCGCGCCCTGCAGGGTGAGCGGGTGAAGAGCCTGGAAGAGTGCGTCATCGCCGACTGGCTCTTCTACAACGGCGTGACGTACGACTACGAGCGGCGCTACGAATTCGATACGGCCACCGACACCCATCGCCAGTATCGCCCCGACTTCTATTACCCGGATGCCGGGCTGTATCACGAACACTTTGCGCTGGATGGCGATGGCCAGCCGCCGGCGCACTTCGCCCATTACGCCGAAGGTATGCACTGGAAGCGCCAGCAGCACGCGGCACGCGGCACCGCCCTTGTCGAGACCACCTCGTTCGGTCTTCGCAGTGGACATGCCCTGCAGGATCTTGCGGAGAGGCTTGACGGGTCCGGTGTCGAACTCGACCCCAACCCCGACCGCGAGCTACCCGAACAGGGCGCAAAGCCCATGCCGGACGCGGACCTGATCGGGCTGATGCGCACGTTCATTGCCCACGCAAAGAGCAACTGCCTGACGCTGGATGACATGGCCGAGCGCCTGCGGCAGATGCCCGAAGATCAGTTCAAGGAACGGCATCGGCGCTTCCTGGAGATTGCCAGCCCTGTTTTCCAGGCTTGGGACAACGCACTGGCTGACGAGCACGGCATCGATTTCGAAGACATGCTCAACATGGCGGCCGGACTGCTGGAACAGGGCCGCTATGAATCGCCCTACGAACTGGTGATGGCCGACGAGTTCCAGGACGCCTCGCGTGCCCGCGCCCGGCTCTGCCGCGCCTTGGTCAGTAAACCAGGGCGCTACCTGTTTGCGGTGGGCGATGACTGGCAGTCGATCAATCGCTTCGCCGGCGCCGACGTTTCAGTGATGACCGGATTCCGCGAATGGATGGGGCAAGGCCAGGTGCTGAAACTGGAGCAGACATTCCGCTGCCCGCAGGCGCTCTGCGATGCGTCCAGCCGCTTCATCAGCCGGAATCCAGCGCAGATTGCCAAGACGGTTCGGTCTGCTGCACCGGCGCTGGGCCCGGTGCTGCAGGCCTTCCAGATGACCCGGCGCGAGGAAATGCAGGATGGTGTTCGCCAGTACCTCGCCAGACTGCATCAGCAGTTGTTGTCCGGGGCCTTGCCGCAGGGACGCAACGGACGCGTGACGGTGTTTATCCTGGGGCGCTACCGCGCGGATCGCAGCACAGTACCTTCAGACTGGAAGACTGCGTTCGGCAGCACGATGGACGTCGAGTTCCTGACCGCACATCGATCGAAGGGACGCGAGGCGGATTATGTGATTCTGTCCGGGATGGTGAATCGCGGCTTCCCTAGCCTGCGGTCGGATGATCCTGTGCTTTCCCTGGCGATGCCGGATGGGGATACCTATCCGCTGAGCGAAGAGCGGCGGTTGTTCTATGTGGCGCTGACGCGTGCGCGACGGTCGGTTGCGATGTTCACACTGCAGGGGAAGCGTTCGCCGTTCCTCGATGAGCTGGTGAAGGATGGGGCAGTGGAAGTGACGAGCCTGTCTGGCGTCGCCATCAACGAGGAACGCTGCCCGGTGTGCAAGGTGGGCGTGTTTGTGGAGCGGAATGGACCGCACGGGGCCTTCCGGTCGTGCTCCAGCTATCCGTTGTGCCACAACAAGCCGAAGGGTGGGCATCGGGGATGAATGCATCCCGCTACCTCCACGTATGCCCGCCTGCATCAGCGCACACAGGCACCGTCTCGGTTTCGCCCCCGGCATGGTGCGCGCCATGGCGTTTCCGGGAACGAAAAAGCCCCGGCAAGACCGAGGCTTTTGTCTGGAGGGTGGCAAGGTTGCAGGGTATCGAAAGGCCCCCACACGTCCCCGCCGCGCCCTGCTACGGAATAATGCAGCCGTTCAGACGCAAGCATTGCATATAGTTCCGGGTACAGATACTCAGATCTGTACCTGACGCCTCGCATGCAATGTATTGGACCTCGCAGACGGAACAAGGGCCGGGCGCTTTCGCCGTGGCGCTGCTGATTCCAAAGGTCAACGCACAGGCCGCAACAGCAACAGAAAGCTTGAATCCAATCTTCATGCCATGACTCCGTTGGTCGCCCTCCTTGGGCATCCGAAGCCTAGCGCGGGTGGATGGCACATTCAAATTGCCTGGCACCAGCGTCAACGTCAGCGTTTGTGCACCTGGAACGATTACCGTCCTTGAATGAAGCAATTCCCTGTTGGCAGAGGAATGCACCGGTTTATTCGTTTACCTGACCCTCGTGACCGGATGGTTGGCCAGCGAGGGGCATGGATGAAAAAAGCCCCTGTTTCCAGGGGCTCTTTGAAACAACTGGCGGAGAGAGTGGGACTTCCTTGAGAAGTGCCCTCACCCCTTGGACGGCTTGGGTTTCACGAATCTGGGAGGTGCCCTTGAATGTGCCCGCGATGAGCATACCCCTTGCGGTGCAACGGATCCAGCCGTTTTTGCCGCCCTTGGGATCGCCAATCTCGATCTTCTCCAAACCGGCGCGATCAGGGCAGATGACCCGTTCGCCCCCACTCTCCGCCGAAAAGGGAAGCAATCCGGTGGACCGCTTCCTCATGTGTGCCTCAGGGCAATTGGGGCCATGGGACAGGACGCCTCAGCAAACGGTTCTGGACGGAGTCCTTTCAACGGCGGCCTTACGCCATAGCTCCATGGCCGGCTCACCGTCGCCCACGACACACTGCAAAGCACGGATTCGCACGCCCAGTCCGGCGCCAGCTCGGAATCGACGCTCCAGGCCCAACGGGGTGCTTTCGGTGCGTCAGACACTGACTCGGCCTTGGCAATCACTGTTTGCAGCGATCGGCGGGGGGCAGATCCGCCACGAATGGCTACCAGGCACTCGCTGCGCATCTCGACGTGGGGCATGTCCTTGAAGCTCTTCCAAGCCCCGCCCCACCTCAATCCCGCCTGCTGGGCGAGCTCACCGAAGCGTTGGTAGCCCTGCCGCACCTGCTCGTCCTTCAGGTCCCAAGAAGGGCGCCCGCGCTTGTAGATGACCATGTCCGCGGCCCAACCGTGGTTGTGGCAGCTGCTGCCTGGCCCCACCTGGGTCACGCCCTTTTGGCTGGCGAGCAGCTCGGCCTGGCGCTGTTTAGAACGGTAGCCCTCCATCAGCCGCAGGTCGTAGCCCTCGTCCTTCATCTGCAAGGCGATGCGTTCCAGCGCTGAGCGAAGCTCGGGCTGGACACCGTCCCACTGCGGGGCGTCTTTGTGGCGGTGGAACAGGCGTTTGAAAAACCCAGGCTTCTTCCCGTGGACCTCAACGGAATCGGTGGCTGCCGCGTGCGCGTGGACCAAGACGGGTGCGCTGGCCAGTGCGAGCGCGAGCAACAAGCGTTGAAACATGAGTAGGCCTCCTTACTCACATGAGCGATACACCCATGCAAGCGGAGAATCGAAAACGCGCAAGGGGGCTTGCGGAATTTTTTCCCTGTCGTAGAAGAACAGGGGTGGGGAAAAGTCGGCCCCACCGCTTCCTGGCGCAACGGCCCCTCCTGCCGTTGCGCCGGGAAGTTTCGTTGGGGGGGGGGCTTGCGCATTCCAGGATCTGATCTATTCGTGAGTGCACACGCTCACTCATTTCAGACCCAGGAGGCCACCCCATGAAACGCTCCCTCATCCACTGCGCTTTGCTGGCAGGCCTTGTTGCTGGCACGGCGCAAGCCCAGGTTCAAGTGGGCAACGGTGCCGTTGCCACCAAACCCGAGACCACTGCGGTAGGCGACCGCGCCCAATCGTTGACCGTTGGGGCCACGACCATCGGGGCGGACGCCCTCGCCGACGGCGGGATAATGGTGGATGAAAATGGCGTTCCGGGTGAGTGCCTGGGGGCCACTGCGGTGGGCAATCGCGCCACCGCTCGCGGATGCCATACAACCGCTCTGGGGTTCTCGAGCGAAGCGCAGGGCTCAAATGCGCTCGCCATTGGCTCTCGCGCACAGGCATTTGCGGTTTACGCCGTCGCCGTCGGAGCCCAAGCCCAAGCCACCGGCGATTCCGCGGTGGCCATTGGCGGGCACAGCCTGGCCAGCGGGATCACCGGTGTGGCCATCGGCTCTAGTGCCCGCGCGCTCGGGGATGGCGGGACCGCTGTAGGCTCAACCGCAAGAGCCGATGGAAACGGCGCGGCGGCTTTCGGGGCCGGGGCGAATGCTCAAGGCGATCGCAACCTCGCGTTGGGCGCCGCATCCCAGACCGAGGGCGAAGGTGCATCCGCCGTGGGGCCCGGTGCCAACGCAACCGCCGACTTTGCCGGCGCCTACGGTTACAGCGCTGGCGTTGCCGGCGAGGCCGGCACCGCCGTGGGTCCATGGGCACAGGCGTTTGCGCCCTACTCTGCCGCCTTCGGCGCGTCTGCCACGGCCAACGCCACAGAAAGTGTGGCATTGGGGCCCCGTGCCGTGGCCAACGCATGGGGATGCGTGGCCGTGGGCGCCAACACCACGTGCGATGAAGAAGACACTGCAGCCTTTGGCAACCGCCGCTTGACCCAAGTTGCCTTGGGCAAAGCGGACGACGACGCCGTGGCCGTCAGCCAACTGCGGACCGCCGTGGAAACCTTGGGCGCTGGCGCCTCCATGGTGAACGGCTTGATCGTGGCGCCGAACTACCAGCTGAGCAGCGGTAACAACTACACCACCGTGGCCGGTGCCATCTACGATCTCGATGGGCGCGTTCACCAGCTGGAACAAAACCCTGGCGGCGGTGGTGGCACCCCCGGTCCACAGGGCCCCACCGGTCCGCAAGGCCCAGCAGGCAAGGACGGTAAGGACGGAGGAAGCAGCACCACGGTGGCCGGGGCCAACATCGAGGTCACTGACAACGGGGACGGCACCCAAACCGTTGGCTTGAAAGACAACGTTGGACTGTCCGAAAAGGGCTCGGTCCAGGTGGCCAAGGCCATCCACAACAGCGACGGCTTCACTGTCCAGGGCGGTCCATCGGTCACCAGATCCGGGATCAACGCCGGCAACCAGCGGGTAACCGGGGTGGCAGCGGGGGCGATCGCCGCAGGGTCCTCGGACGCGATCAACGGTGGCCAATTGTGGGATTACCAGCGGCAGCAAGACGACCGCTGGAACCTGACGGACCGCCGTTTCCGCCAGCTCGACAAGCGGGTGAGCGGTATCTGCGCCATGGCCCAAGCCAACGCCCAGATGGCCACCTCGACGTCGGCCATCCATGGGGAGAACCGCAACCGCTTGGCCGTAGGCGTAGGTGGCTGCAGCGGCCAAGCCGCCATTTCCATCGGCTACACCCGCGACGTGACCACCCCACGCGGATCCCCATCGGCCTTCTCGATCGGGGTTTCCCGCAGCGCGCAGGACACGGCCGTGGGCGCAGCCTGGGCCATCGGTTGGTAACGAATATCAGCAGCGAAAAGGAGGTGATCGTGTCTCGGCAAGGGCCCTTCGGGGCCCTTGTTCGTGGCGTCAATTTATTGAAATTGTATCTATATACAATAACTTACGATTTACCAAGGCATTGGAAGCTGGTAGCATCTGCACCGCTAAGCAGTGTAGGAGCCGGACTGACAATCCCGCCTGCAGTGATTACCGCTGTCGTAGCACTACTCACGCCAATGCTTGCCATTGCCCTAGAAGCCGTCAGGGAATGGTTGACCAACCACGACGCAAAGGAAGATGACACATGCAGCACTAACAATTACAGGAACACTTCAATGAATAAAGAAACAACTAACAGCAACACGCTCGCAACACGCTTCAAGAAACACCCGCTTTGCAGAGCCCTTGGCGTGGGCTTCAAGGTGATTTACGACACGACAATTGCTGTAGGAGCAAGCGCGCTCCTTACATTACACAGGTCAACGCGCGGTGAGCCATGCTCCCCGTTGACCGATATGAAAAGCCCGGGCCCAGCCCGGGCTTTTTCTTTGGAACGCTGCTGCTATCCGCAGCGCCTCCGCTCCGGAAGAGCCGAAACCGCCCAAACCTAGCCCCGTCCTTTCTCCGTTGCCACGAACGCACCATCGGAATGAAGGAGCGCGAACGTGTTCCCCTGGACGTGCTCTGGCCAAACCTGTCCCGGCAGGCCCACGAACTCCAGCGGGAGGTTCGCCTCTTGGTCTGGCTCGAACCCAGCGAACGGGTCAAAGCTCTGCGGCTGCCAGTCCTCGAACTGAAAGTCCCTGTTCCAGACCATTGCAAAGGCCAGCGGATAGGCCTTCAGGACATAGATCGCCGAACTGCCTTTCCCGCCCAAGATGCCCAGCCCGAAGTCGCGAAGAACCGTTCGACCACTGTAGGGATACACCCAGTAGTGAAGCCGAACCTGGCGTAGAAGATCTGACCGGTCATCGAACAGGTGCTGGCTGTGGCGTTCGTCGTAGCGATTCAAGCCCACCGATGACAAGTGGCCCAGAACTCCCCTTGCCACAAGCTGCGGCTGGATGCGGATGCTCTGGTTGTAGGTGACCTTGCTTCGATCACGCAAGATCTCCGTCACCTGCCGGCTCATCGATACAAGTGCCTTGTCGTATCGAGAAAGCACCGAGCCGTTGCAGGTCCTGCAGATGCTCCTGAAGCAAACACCATTGGGCATCTTGTGGGACCGCGGCTTCTTCTCTCCACTGATTGCGTCGGCGACGCTGGACACCCTCAGAGCGATGCCTTGAGCCCACGCCTTGGGTGGCACGTGGTTTTCGGTCAGGTCGGTTTCCTGCCCGCATATGTTGCAACGCCCCTTGGAAGGTCCAACCGGGAACTTAAAGGTCACTCGCCCGCCCCATGCTCGCCATGAACTGCGAAGAGATTACACGCAAGCGACGTGTGGCCTCTCACGTCCTTCGCAGCAGGCTTGCCAACTTCAAATTCTGATCTATTCGTGAGTGGGTCGTTTTACTCACGGAGAGACCATGACCCACCGCCACAACCTGGGACGCAGCGAGAAGTATCACGCCCTGCCCCGCACCCTTTACGCCCTGCTGTTCGACGACGGGGGCTGTTACATCGGCCAAAGCTCAAACCCCCAGCAGCGGGAGAAGCAGCACCGCTCCCCCAAAGGCGGCTGGCACCGTCCCTTCCGGTTCCATGCGCTGGAGGTGGTGACAGCCACCCGGGCGGAAACCGAGGCGTATGAGCAGGCGTGGCGGGTGAAGGCCTCCCGGGAGGGATGGCGCATCTACGCCAAGCCACCGGGGATCGTGGTCAACCCCCACCGGCGGGCCACGGCCCACGTGCGCGGGTTGGCCCACCAACGGCGGTGGCAGCTGGGAACACCGGTCAAAGCGCCTTCCGAACGCGTGGGGTGGTGGCCGTGGGTAGTGGTGGTGATCAGCGTATTGACACTGGCCCGATGCGTCACCGGGTAAGCCTCATCTCGCGCCGTTCCGCGTTTGTGATTGGCACCTGGGTTTGCGGTTTCAATCCTGCCAACAGCTCTTCCACGTCCTGGACCAGGTTGCGCACCGGAGCAGCCTGGGTCTCGGACAAGCCGACGCTCAGCGCCATTTCCTTGTGCCGTTCGGTTCCCAGCCGTTCGGCCATGCGCTCCATCATCTCGTCGGTCGTATACATGCGGTAGCTGCCCTTGGTGAGGCGGGTGAACGCCACCAAGGCCGACTGCTGGTCGAGCATGCCCATGTTCGTGGCCAGGTGGTAAACCTCGGATTTCCCCTGCCCCTGCGCCTTGTGAACGGTCATGGCATACCGGTGGGCCAAGGCGTTGTGCTCGCTGGTGTTGAACTTCAAGATGCGCCCGTCCTCTTTCGGGTTCGAAGAGTCGATGCGCACCACCAGGTCGTAGCCACCGGATTTGTCCTTCCGAATGCTCTCAACCGTGCCCTCGGTGCCGTTGATGACGCCCAAGTCGTTGTTGGTCGCCGTGAACATCACACGGTCGCGGCGGGAGAGCGTCAGGTCCTCCCACTGCCCTTTTACGATCGAGCGGAAGGTGAACTCCTCTTTGTCCAGCACGCCTTGCTCCTGGAGCCCCTTTCGGATGCCCGTGGTGAGGGCTTTGACTTCAGAGCGCGTGTGGGCCAGAACCAACTTCTCGTCCATCGGGGTGGGGTCTTTCAGGTAGTCGTCCACCAACGCCTTGATGGCCTGCTTTTCCGTGCCGAAGTCGTCGATGCAATTTCTCTCCTTGAGATTGCGAAGGGTCTGCGCACCCATATCGAGGGTGCCTTGGCGGCTGCGGTGCCCGCGGCGCATGTCCTTGACCTTCCCCTGGTGGTCCCGCTCGTAGAAGCTGTTGGCAGTGATCAGGTCACCGGCGTTCTTCTGCCGGCGGATTTCGGTCAGCTTCGTGTCGCCCAAGGCAATCTTCGCCAGCTCAAAGCCGTTGCCCGCAGCGATGGGCTGAAGCTGGTCACTGTCTCCCTGCATGACAAGCTTGGCACCGACCCCCTGGCAGTAGGTCATGAGCTTCAAGGTGTCATCGGTAGCCACCATGCCGGCTTCATCGAGCACCACCACAACATTCTTCGTCAGAGCAACCTTGCCCTGCCGGAGCTGGGAAAAGAACTTTGCAACCGACATGCAGAGCATGCCGGACTCTTCTTCCAGCTTAGCCGCGGCTTTACCCGACACGGCCAAGCCCATCAACTGCTTTCCTTCGGCTTCGAAGCACTGCTTGTAGACCTCGGCCACGGTGGTCTTGCCGGTCCCGGCCAACCCTGACATAACGCCGACACCTGCCGTTCCATGGGTCAAATGACCAATGGCAGCCTTCTGCTCTTCGGTAAGGGTGAACCCCTTTCGCTTCTCATAGGCGGCGATTTCCCGGTCTACGGTGGAGCGGAACAGCTTCAGGTCCGTCTCGTTCTCCCGCTCCTTCGAACGACGGATGATCTCGGCTTCCCATTCGACCATCCAGGTGGCGCAGAAGCGATCCTCCCGGTGCTTGCGTGCCAAACGAGTGCCACGGTCGTCTTTGTGGAGGTGTTCGGCTTTAACGCGCACCAGGTCGTCCTGTTCGGTGAACTCCTTCACCATTTTGAGGATCTCCTCCGCGTTCTTTTGCCCGGCGAACTCCATCCCCAGCTCCCGGACCAGGTCATGCTCGCAGAACATCGCCTCGTTCTCGTGCATGCGCTGCAAGACCTCGTCAAAGGTATGCGGGTCCAGGTGCTGGCCTTGGGTCTGCTTGAGCGACTGGGTGGTGGGAACCAGGTCTGGCCTTTCTCGGGCAATGTTGGCGAAGGTTTGCTGCCAGTCCTTGACCACCTGCTCGAAGGGCGGTTCTTCCTTCTTTTTGCGGGTGGCCTTGCAGGCCTCGTCGTGGCTGGCGTTGGGGTGTTCTTTGACGTAGTCCAGGATTTCCTGGCGGCGGGTCTTCGTCTGAAGCACCAGCTCACGGTCGATGCCGGCAATCGTGGTGAGAATCTGGCCCGTCTCGCGCCCTATCACGTCCACCTCGCGCTCCCGCTGAATCCCATAGCCCAGCGCTTTCATCGCGCTGTAGAGCTCGGCCTTGTAGAGGTGATCGGCCGCATGGCGGTGGCGGTAGATCTCGATGGCATCAAACGTGCCCCAACGGCCGTCCTCCCCCTTCGAAACACCAAAGACAAGATGGTGGGTGTGCAAATCGCACTGCACGTTCCGGTTGCTTGTGTGATCGGCGGCTGCCCACACCAACCCCTGGGTGTCTATAACGTCTTTCCCCGCTCTTCCGCGCCGGGTCTCTACCTTGCTCTCGATGTAGCGCATCGCCACGGCGCAGGCCTGGCGGTGCGCTTCCAAGATGGCCAGCTTCTCGCGTTCATCCGCAAGGGCAAACGCCACGCTCACGTCCCCGGGGGCGGAAATGGTCAGATCGAACCCCACCCGGTGGCCGCCCTCCCACTTCTCCATCGGCTTGCCGTCGTCGTCCAACCGCACGTTTCCCCAGCGATCCGTCTTGATGCCCAATCGGGCCTCCTTGCCCGCGTTTTTGCACAACGGCCTTCCGGTGGGTGAAAAGCCCTTCCCCAGCTTTTCCATCACCTCGCGGGTGACCGGCTGCCCTTCCAGGCAGAGCTCGGCGGCAAGGCTGCCGCCCCAATTGAGCGTCTGCCTCGGATCAGGACCGCTGCCCGCGTAGTAAGCCACGGCGCTGTCGATGGATAGGCGCTCGGTGGCCAGCATGTAGTCGAACATGTTGCCGTTGCGCTTGTTGTGGCCGCGGGCATCGATGCGGGTGCAATTGATCACAGGGACCTCCTGGAACGTTGATTGAACCAAGGTCCCAGAAAACCACCAATGCGCAAGGGGGGTTTACTTCTCCAGGCGCAGCGTGACCCAACGGCGTTTTATCTCCTCCACGACGGCGGTTACTGGCTCTTCGCCGAAGACTCCCGCGTGCTTGGACTTGGGCACCGAAAGCACCTTGAAACCCAAGCCGATGCTCTGCGCGTTGCTAAGGTAGTAGTTGACCGTGGTCCAGGAGTCCGTGGTCCAACCCTTGGTGCGCTGTTTCGGATGGAGGTGGCCCACCGCATCGTGCGGGATCCAGCACTTGAAGCGATATGCCCCATCGGTGTCCTTCTTGAACTCCGGGTCAGCGGTATGGCGGACCATCTCGGGATGAGTGACGAGGTGATCCGGATGCGGGTCGATGGACATGTCCAGGTCCACTTCCAAGATGTAGTCGTAAACCTTGTCCGTGGTCACCAGCCCGCCGGACAGAACCGCCTCACACGCAGACACCATGTGTTCGTAGCCGGCCTGAGCCATGCGCTGCCGATATTCTGCGGCCACCTCCCGTGGCAAATACCCAAGCATCCTGGGTGGCGCCTGTTGTGTCATGACGGCCACCGCGTTTTGGTCCGCCGTGTTGGTGTTATCGGGATACAGGACGACCAAAGTAAAAATCCGACTGGTGGAGCCCTTTCGATTGTTGGCCACCTCGTCCAGCTCCTCCCGAAAACGCGAGGTCAAGGCTGCCTTCACAGCGTATTTGGCGACTGGCTTCCAAATCGGCACGGTGATCGTTGCCATACTTGCTTCCCTACATGGTGTTCAACGGGAGAATAGCGCGTCGACTTCCTCGGGTGTCATGGTCAACACCCGCTGCACCGCATCGATGCCTTCGGCGGTGGTTGGGAAGGCCGACGCGCCAGCGTTTGAAGGGGACGTTGCCGGCGACGGCCCTTCAGGTCCGGCTGGCTTGGTGGTCCACGCAGCGGCCACCTGCCCCTCGCGAACCGTTGGATGGCTCTTCCCGGGCCATGTCAGCAACAGCACGTCCCCGCCCATCTGCACGATCGCCTCGATGCCCCACTTCTCGGGACCGTAGCGATTGCCTTTGCGGAAACCCAGCCGGTCGGTGAGCTCACCGCTGGAAACCAACGCGCGGCTTTCTTCGTGGACCTGGGCCTTGTTCTCGTGCCCGCGCCACGCGATTTTCCGCTTGCCGAGCTGGCTGGCCAGCTTGTCCCTGGTGGCTCCCATCTGCACTTGGCACACCACGTGGGTGCCCACCAGGGACGAGAGGGCCTGCGCGGTCTTGTCCCCGTAGACCAGCTCAACCTGGGAGTGATCCTGGACCGCCATGATGGCCACCACGCCTTTGCTGCGCCCCAACGCCAGCAAGGGATCGATGTTCAAGCGCCCGGCGCTGGTCAGCTCGTCGAACACGAAGTAGAGCCCACGCCCGCCCTCGTCGTCCGGCAAGCCCGGCCCAATGAGATCCGGGACGGCCACGTTGATCATGGCGGCGATGTAGGCCTTCGTCAGGGTTGGGTCCGGTCCGGATTGAACAATGACCTGCTTGCGCCCGTTGTAGTCGTCCCGTATCCACTCGGTCATCGAGAAACGGCGCTTGCCAACCTTGGGCCATGCGGTGGCCAGATCGTCGATAAGGCGGGTGAAGCCCCCCAGGGAAGACAGCACGCTGGACGTGGTTTGGCTCTCCGGGTCACGCACCAGTGCGGCACCGCGGGGGTAATGCGGGCGCATGCCTGCGGCCATCTCCGCGGCCGGGCGGCGCACCAAGGCCGCCAGATCGGGCCATTCCCACTCGCCAGGCCGGGTGTTTTGGAGCTCGCGCACGCACCCAATCAACAAGTCCTGGGCGGCCATGCTCCAAAATTTGGCGTTCCCGTCGCCCTCTGGGATGAGAGAGGCGGCGAACGCCGCCGCTTGGGTCGGGGTCCGCACGTCGGCGGCGACGTCCCACACGTGGGAGCGCGCATCGAAGGGCGACACGATGATGGGCCTTTTGAAAATCGACGTGAAATCACCCTTGATGTCGTAAAGGAACAGCTTTGCGTCCCTCTTTCGCGTCAGTTGTTCCAGGATGTGCTTGAGGATGACGCTCTTGCCCGACCCCACCGAGCCGGTGATCAGGACGTGGCGCGCCCAATGCTTTTTAGACAGCAACAGATCGGGGTGGAGGGACAGGGCGAAGGGATCCGCCTCGGCGTCTTTAGGGGTTACCGAGCGGTGCCGGGCTTCGTCCACGGCCTCCTTTCCTTCCAACAACCGCGGTCCGGACAGGTGCCAGGTGTTGCTCACCGGCTCGGTCGCCTTGAGGAACACCCGCAGACCGAGGCCCGCCGCCAGCAGAAGCGACACCCCGATCCGGGACCACGTCGCCACTGGGTGATGGTAGGACACCAGTTCGATGAACTCCCGTGCCGGGGCGCGAGCCGAGATGCCGACGGTCAGGAAGTGGTAGGCGGTCACCAGACCGCCTTTCAAAGCATCGGCGAAGCGGATGAGCGAGCCATCGGGATTCGGGATGAGCCAGGCAACGCCCATGCTCCCCACGTAGGCCAAGCCAAAAACGAATGCACCGGCAAGAACGGCGCGGTGCCAGTATCGGACCGGCTGGGAAGGCGCAACGCTGCCGGGCACGTCGCCCAGCGCGTCAAAGGGCTTGGGTTTGCTCATGTCGGTGCATGCGCGTTGGGGTCCGCCCCCGCCACCCTGGCTGCTCAGGATTGGCGCCGTGGGCCATCAGGTGGAGGCAGGCCCGGGCGTGCTTGTGGAGGGCGGCAAGGTGGAGCGGCGCCCACCCGTGGGCGTTGAGGGCCGCCACGTCGGCGCCGGCTTCGACCAGAGGCGTGACCAGCGAGAAGTGACCAAACCGGGCCGCATGATGCAGTGGTGTGTTGCCGCTGGCATCGGGCAGCCGGGCGTCTGCGCCCATGCCGATGCAGGCCAGCAGTGCTGCTTCGTGGCCCGCCCGGGACGCCCCCACGAGCCAGCCCTGCCACGGTGCGTTCTCCCGCAACCGGTTTGCGTCCGACCGCCGAGCCCGCGCCTCCTCTACCGCCATCGCCATGCCTTGGAAGAGCGAGGTGTGCTCAGCCATGGACCCAGCCACCCTCTCTGCCAGGGTGCTGTAAACCATCGGTTCGTTACGGTCTGCCAAGCGCCTCTCGTAAGCACGCACCAGGTCCCGGGTGGAGGCCCGTGAGGGTGCGTCCAACCCCAGCCGATGCAAGCCCCAACGCAGGTCCACTTGCGGTGCCCCATCGTGCTCCCGCTGGCGCACCTGCCAAACCAGATCGCCCAATCGACCCTCGACAGGGGCAACGCTCAGGGCGTGGGCACGCGCCAACACTTGCGAATCGTGAAGGCCTTTGGACGCGCCGGCTTCGCGCGCGAGCGCGCCCGCCAAGGCCTCCGCTCGTTGGAGGCCCAGGGGACGCAAGAGGCGCAACAGAGATTCTTGGATGTCCATCTCCATTGTTGTAAAGCCGAATCCGCGACCGTCAAGAGAACGTGTTAGCTGTTGAGGCGAGTAGCCACCGCAACACTGAAATGCCGAAGAATCTCTGTGTCATGCCAGAGCTTCTGCCCTGGGCTACTGCTGTCCAGTTCCTGAAGCACACCGTCCAAGCTCCTTCCAGCCAGAACCTGGGAATCCACATACCCGCCGACCAAGGCGAAAGAACTCAAATGCTCGGGAGCAACGTCGGGAAAACGGTGGAAGTTGGTGTTGTTGATATTCATCGGGTCCTCCTGCAGTGGTAAGCCGATGTGCCTCATCGGAAAGGTCCAGCTCGATCGCTGGTGAATTAGTGGGCTAACGGGTTAAACGCTGTCGGGCGGGCCAAAGACGACCCAACCCAACATGTAGAAAATCAGCGCGGGATAGAACCAGAGATCAAACCCCTCCCAGTCAAACCGGCGCCAACGCTTCCTGCACCGCGCGCGCAGCTTGAGCCAGCGCCGCCTGCTCACCGGAAGGAACTCTGGACCACCACCCCGATGGTCACAAAGCCCACCGCCGCTATGGCCATTACCTTGAGCAGAACCGGAACGGCCGGAGGGTAGGCGAGGACAGCCGTTGCGAAGGCCGCGATCAGCAGGAACAAGCCGGTCAGCAGTGGGACCGCGTTCTCGAAAGCGAAGTCTTTGAGGGCATTGAACAACGTGGACATGGTGGCTCTCCCTGGGTTTTGTATGAGTAGGTCTACCTACTCGTTACTTAACCAGTAAAGCACCATAAAACTGGACGTCAAGACGCAAAAATGCCCGATTCTGCGAAGAACCGGGCAGATCTGAACATCGGTAAAGATTACTGTCGGAAGACGTTCGGCTGGGCCTGCTTTTGGTGCTTCTCCCAATCGTAATTTGCAGCGTAGTCCTTCATGAAAGCCGCCTCCTTCAACGAACTGCGGGCGTAATCGGCGTATCCCAGGCGCCCAGGTCCGTTCTCCATCCGCTGCTCACGGGTCAACATGGGAGGACTCTCCTCCCGCTGGGCCCCGCGTTGCTGCCGCCACTGCGCAACGGTCGCATGAACCACCTGCTCGCGCTTGTCGTCCGGCTTTGCATCACGAACGGCTTTGTCGGCCTCCTGGATCTTTGCCTGGAGCGCAGCGATCTGATCGGGCGAGGCCTTCTCTGCCCAATCCAGAACACGCTGTCGGCGTTGCTCGATGGCGGCTTGGTCTTGGGCCACGTTCTGCTCGAAGTCTGCCCGCGCCGCGCTGTCCTTCTGGGGCGGTGGGCGATCGCCCAGAAGCCGCTCGTTGCGCTGCGCCTGGAGTGCTCGCAGCTCGGTCATTTCTTCGATGGGTTGGGAGAGGGTGTTGCTCATGTTTGTTTCCTCCGCTGGGGTGAATAGGCTCATCGTTGATCAATCCGCAGGTTTGGCAAGGGGGCAAACCCCCTCGCCTATCCGCATCAATCCGCGTCGGGCAGCAGCTCCGCCAGGTCGAAGCGCTTGATGCCGGCACGGCTCAGCGCCACGATGGCGTGACCGCGGGGCTCAAGAAGAGCGGAGTATTCTTCCTGCAGGAAGAGCGGCTGCACCTCGCGCTTGCCCCCGGTGGGCATGTCGATGTCGCGCGCGATCTCGTCTTGGCCCAGCGTGTCCTCCGATCCAATCCGCCAGCGGCGACCCGTCACGGCGTCGATGCGCGAAGCCGTCAACCGCCCCGCCCCTTCCATGCGCATCTTGTCGTAGGCGGACGCGTATGCATGATCTGGGTCGTTGAGCACAGAGTGGCGCCAGTTGTTCATACCGCCTTGGTAGTCGATGCCCCGGGTGCGCTGCTTGAAGGTGGTCAATGTGGCCTGCCCGAACCGCTTTTCCAGGTATTCGTGGGTGTTGTGCGAGCACTTTAGCGCGATCACCGACTGCATCGTGTTGGCCATCAGCTCCGCCTCGTTGACCGACCCAAAGGCGTTGACCAAGCTCTCAAACCCTTGCGTTGCAAGCACGGGCATCAACCCCAGCGAGCGCGAAACGGAGAACAGGTTGATGTCATCGGCCGTCAACAGCAGGTGGGCCTCGTCCATCATCAACATCACTTCAATTTGCCCAGGCAACACTTCGCGCCACTTGTCGCCGAATGCACCACGCGCTTTGATTCCATTCATGACTCGCTGTTTGAGCAGGCGCATCATCATTTCACCCGCTTCACCGAATTGGGTCGGGGGCAAGAAGAGGCCTACCATGGCTCCGTAGAGCGCATCGGACACGTCCACCTCGCCCTTCTCGATCGAGTGCCATGGCATGTCCGTTCTGCTGTCACGCAGCTTTTCGCCTCGCAAGAGCTTCTCCAGCAGCCCTCGTGAGTTGAGCGTGAACGATTGCCTCTGTTCCGGATGCATCGCGGGAATCTCAAGGAACGCCCATTCCAGCGAGCTCTGCAGCTGAGACATGGGACGGAAGAGATCCGGGTGGATGGTCTGCGGAGCGCTCTCTTGACGAAGGCGGTGCTGTTGCAGGTAGGCCGCGTAGGCCAGCCGCCCTTCTTCGTCATGGCTCGTGTCCGCCTCTTCCAAGCCCAAGTATTTCACCACCTCCATCAGCTTTGCATTGGCACGAGGCGCGGGGCTGGCGGGAATCACGCGTTCCACAATGGACAACAACTTGGCGTGGTGGAATGGCGTGTATTGCCATTGTCTGTCGTCGCTCACAGGGATTCGATGGATGGCGATCTGCTCGGCGATGCGCTCGAGCAATGCCTCAGTCTCGGCCACGTCCTCGTCCAGCTTGCGCTGTTTGACCAGCTCAAACTCCGCGTCCAACTGTGCACGCTCCAGCCCTTCCAGCTTGGCCGAACACCAAGACCTGTAAGCCATCTCGTGATCCACGAGCGCACGAAGGATGATGCCGGTGTGGTAGAGAAACGCGTCACCGCCGTCCGTCCAAAGCTTGGATTTCTCGTCCACTCGCCCACCGGCTGCACCGCGCAATGCCCGGACGACCTGATCGGGCGCCAACCCCTCGTATGGCGCCACCCGCATCCCGGGTTTGACGACGATATCGAACAAACCTTCCAAGTCCGAGATGATCGCCCCGTCTTTGCCGTCGGCGATGAGCGCGCCACCGCCGGCAAGCTTCTGCTGCTTCAAGCGCTCCCTTGCATCTGCGTGGCCTGGCGCCACACATGCCATCGCCAAAGCGGCTCTACGGAACCGACGAGCGATGGGTCTGAGCGCGGCGAAGGATTTGCCAGATCCGATGGCTCCGAACACGAGCAGGCCCTGCTGACAATCCCTCCACGAGAACATCATCACGGTGCCCAGGTCGGGCGAGTAGCCATAGCCCTTGTCGGAAAGGTGTCCCGTGGCGCGCCCAATGGTGATCAGCGGGGTCTTGTCCCGCAGTGCCGCCTCAGCTTGCTGTTCACGCGCCTTGACGTGCGCGTTGATCAGCGCCCCCTGGGTGGCCAGGTTGTTGTCGTTGTTCTGCAGGTAAAGCCGGGCGGCGTTTTGGACAAAGTTGCCTTCGGCGTATTGCATCGCATACATGCATGCCAGCACGTAAGGCGCCGCCTCGCCCAAGCCAAACGGCAGGACCTTGGCGACCACCAGTGTGGCAAAGATGAGCCCCACCCACTTCATCGCTTGAATGAAGCGCGCGGCTGTCCCGCCAATGACGCCCCGGTGCGGGTGCGAGGCCGCCGCCACAAAGCAAACCACAAACAGGATGCCGACCAAGCCAAAGGCCCACCACAGGTAGGTCTTGGCCATCTGGGCATACACAGCCATGCCGCCGGCTTGCATTGCCACCTCGGTGCCGCCCTTGCTGCCGCCGACCATGAACTGAAGCGCCATCGGAACCCATTGCAGCAGCACCAGGGCTTTCAGGGCCTCCTTCATGCCCTCGCCTTGCTTGAGGGCGATGAAGTATGGAATGGTCAGCAGCAGCGCGGCCCAGCCTGCCCAGCCGATGAGGCTCACTAGGAAGGTCGCCAGAACGCCGATCACGGGGAAGGCGAGATACATCAAGGGAGTGGCCAGGCTGTCGCCGCCCTGCCCCATGTCGTTGCCCTGCAAGAAGCCCTCGGCACGCCGTCCAAGCTTCGTCGTGATGATCCGCGATTGGGTGTCGCGCAAATCTTCCGAAACCTTCGGCCACCACTCCTGGAATTCGTCCTCACTGCGTCCGTCGGGCACCTTGAACCCCTGGGCGTTCTCGTCCCAGACGGCGCCGCACTCCAGCGCGAAATCCCGGTCAGCCTCTGGCACATCGAGCTCTCGACTGCGAACGCGATCGGTCACGTCAAAGCGCCCCACCAGGTTTTCATACTCCTCGGCGGATCTGACGATGATTTCTTCCTTCACGTTCCAAGGCTCGCCGCTCTTCCGGCGGAACTTGCGCCCCAGGCCGCTCGTCCAGTCAAGCACGTTGAACAAACTGATTGCTGCCATCTCTGTCTCCCTCCCCTGTCAATTCAACGAAGCCAATGCGCCAAGACGGCAAGCACCAAGCAAAGCGGCGCGCACGCCAGAAAGCCCGCTTTGGCCACCCAGCGCTCTGCGACCTGCTCAACCTTGCTCGCGTAGAGCCGATCCTTGGTCCATGCGTCATACGCGGCGTCGTCTCTGACCGGAGGCCTGCGATCGGCGCGCAAGTAGTAGAAAGTGCGGCGGACGCCTTCGCTCAGGTGGCCCATGCCAAACGATTCAGGGCTGCCGAGGAACAAGCGCCCGTGCACGTTCAGCCACTTTGAGCCGAAATGAAGTTTTCCGGGCTCCCGGTATTGCGTGAACAGCCACTTGAACATGCTTCCCCCTTATTCGTGAGTAGGTCACTTCTTTCTAGATCGAATCCGCGGATGCGCAAGGGGGATCAGTCGATCCCCGACTTCTTCGCCCAAGCGTCTAGGTCTGCATTGGCTTTTTGCTGCCAGTCGTTCCGCGGTTCGGCGGCGGGTGCGGGGGGCTTCCTCGGCAATGGGGCGGTTGCACGTTTCGGCGAAGGCATTGGCTGGGGCGCAATTGGCGCTGTCGTCGATACCGGGGGAGCGGCGACAGGTGCGGGTTTCTCGATCGTGGCTTCTGGCTTGGCCTGTTCTGAAAGCACTGCTGGAGCAGGCGCAACCACGGGGACTTCCACCACCTCGGGCAACTGCTCGGGAGCGGCTGGAGTGGCAACCGGTGCCATGGGAGCCGGTGTGCTTGGAGGCACTTGGTTGTTCTTCCCAAGCAAGAAGTAGATCGCCCCCACGACCAATGCCACCGCCACCACACCGGTCAAGACCCAAGGCAAACGAGAGCGGGGGCTGGGTTGGATTGGAGTTACTGGCTGCTCTGGTGACGCGGCCTCCGGGGGCCGGTTGGACCCTTCAGGCCCCGCGGAAACGGACAGGACTTCCACCGCGTCCTGCTGAGACAGCTTGACCAAGGCTGCCGTATCTTCATTGCTCAACGCCTTGGCGTCCACCGAAGGGCCACCCAATCCATCTGCAACCTGTGCGCCGGGCTCTCCAAATTCATCAACCAGCTCCCAAACGGTGCACATTCCCTTATCACCCGCTCCTACGAGAACCGGTGCAGCTGCATCGGACGTCAGTTGCCTAACCAACATTTCCTCCTCCAAGGTGAGCGGAGCGTCTTGAGGCTTCTCTTCGACAGCACGATGTTCCTGGGCTTCCCGGGCGCGCTTCGCGTCCAGCTGTGCCTTGGCTTCCTTTGCCTTCTCTGCAGCGGCAGCAACGCCCTTCTGGGTCAACTCGGCAGTGCGCTTGCTGATCACTCCAGCCCAGTGACTGGCCGCTTTCAGGTTTTCTTTCATGCCGTCGGAAACCAGCCGCTCTTCTTGCGTGGGCGATGCGGTCGGGGTTGCGTTGGCACGCTTCAGCAATTCTTCGCGCTTGCGCTTCAGGATTCTCTGGTTCTTTTCTTCTGGGGTCATGTGGGCTCCTCGGAAGGGGGAAGGAAGCCCGAGCATCGAGCGACACCCGGGCACTGAGATCACCGGACGTCAGGCACCGGGGTAACGACGATCACGGGCTCACCGCTGCCGCAGCGGTCGTCCACCGTGACCTTGGACAGCGCGCCACGCTTGGCCAGCTCAACGATGGGCACTTGGCAGGCGGCCTTGTCGGCTCCTTGGAACACCACCGTCAACCCGTTGCTGGACTTGTTCAACAGACCTGCGAACTTGTCGAGGAAGGCCCGGGTGTCGCTGTTCAACCGCTTCATGTCGGTGGGGTTGTAGTTCAAGCGCAACGAATCCAGGACGGCTTCCTGCTTGCCCTCCACGGTTTCGGTCTTGGTGACCACTTCGGCCTTCATGCCAGCCGCACGGGCAGCGTCGGCGGCCTGCTCGGCGTGTTCCCGCTGCTGCTTCACGTAGGACGCGGAAGCACCCACTGCAGCACCCGCGGCGCAAGCGCCCAAGGCCTTGTCTTTCTTGCCCGTGAGCAAGGCGATGGCTCCGCCGGCCACGCAACCGATGCCTCCGGCCTTGAACAGGCGCCTCTTATCGGCCTTGGGCTTGCCATCGTCCTCTGCGGCATGGACCGCATCAGCGGCGGCCTGGGCGGAAACGTGAAGCGGCATGAACGCCGCCAGGCAGAGAGTGAGAGAAAGGGAAAAACGTTTCATGGGTTGGATCTCCTGCTGTGGGGGAAAGTTAGGTGCGTGGAGCAGTCATGGGACCGGCTGCGGGCACCTTGGCCGCACCAGAACCTTTGGGAGAGGGTTGCGAGAGGGCCGCCGTCACCACCTTGCGAAGCGCTTCTTCGTAGCGCTGGATGGCGCTGTCCTGTTCCGCCTTCGTTTCGTCTCGCAGCCGCCGCAGGTCTTCCTGGAGCGCACTCCGGAACAACGCGTTCTCTTCCCGCAACTCGTCGATGAGCTGTTCCAAGTGAGCGTTAGAGTTCTCCAGCACACTCGCCACAGACATGGAAGTGTTGTGTCGCTCCAGCGCCTCTCGCACGTAGGCGCTAAACCCACTGCCCGATTCACGGGCAAGCCGCTGAGCAAGTTTCAGTTGCCCACGGTCGAGGTTTACGTTTTGACGAACCAACGCCATTGGTCGAGTAACTCCGTTTCTGGACTACTCCACCGATACCGCGAATCTCGGAGTTGGCAAGGCCCCACGTCAGGAGCCTGAAAAACATGGGCCAAACGAGCTAACAAGCACTGACACTGTCTCCATTCAGTGGTGACAGGGTCAGGCCTTGATTGCATTGAGGTTCCGGCAGATGTGAGGCCGATTTTTGGGCGAAAAGCGCACTCCCACTTCAGTGCGTCATGTGTATGACGACTCTGGGGAACCGTCCGGGCTCCTGCTTCTCTGCCCCTGCCGACACTGCTTCCACCCACGTTGGGCTCTTGCAGTTGCTTTTCGGCGGCCCCTTGCGTGTTGCCCCAACTGCGCTATTGGTGGTCTACGCCCCCTCGCCCCCACATGACCACCGCCCACGCCATGCCCACGTAACGCT
>NZ_JASJSQ010000024.1:0-57487 GCF_030236855.1 Stenotrophomonas maltophilia group sp. Smal13 | reverse complement strand
CGTCATTTGCAAGGGGGTGTCGGTTGCGCGAGGCAGGATACCGGAGGGGGCTGACGGCCTATGCAGCGCGTGCCGTTATAGGCAAGCCCAGCAGGCTGTCGTGGATGATGCCCCATTGCGGGTATTGGCTATCGTGCAGCTTGACGTCAACAAAGCCGGCTTCCCCCAGCAATCGCACCAGGTGAAGATACGAATAGATCCTCAGTTCCAAAGTTGAGCCGTCACCACCATGGAAGGACAGGTCAGAGAATCGTTGCTCCCTGCCATCGCTGGTGATGTTGACAAGAACCCGATCCGCACCTTTGCCCTCGATCCGGTAGTCGTTGAGCTCAGGGAAGTGCTCAATCGTGACCTCGTGAAATCCATAGGGAACGGTGAGCACAAGCAGCCCACCCGGCTTCAACAATGCCCGCAGGTTTTCGAGCGTGCGCTCGCAGGGCCCATCCACGTGTTCCAGTACATCTGAGCTGACAACAAAGTCATATTTTCCCAGGTAGTGTGCGGCTGGGTGACGGATGTCCAGCATGGGGCGCTTGTGGAAGTAGGTATTGATGTAATCGAACTTGCGCCGCAGGGCATTAGTGTAGATATGGGCGTCGGTCATGCCGATTCCCTTGATCTGTCCGCGCCTGGGGATCCGCTCAAGCACGCGGATCTCCCGCGCTTGGTCCATCTCCGACTGCAGGGCTGCCATGAGGGCACGGAAGCGCAGAGTGGATCCGCAGCCAATACAGCTGCGGGTTTCCCTTTCGGCGATGGCCTCGCGGGATGCTCGCAGGCGGAAACCGCAGATGTTGCACGCGGGCCTCTCGGTGGTCGGTATGCTCACGGGGAAGACGTGTGGGCGAATCGTGTCGAGCCCTTTTCGGGCAAGGCTGCGGCAAATGGCGTACACGCTATGACAGTCCCTGTTCTTGTTGATACCGCCTAGCTTGCCGTATGGCCGTGGCGCGAATCCAGCCTGCCCATTGCCTCGTTTCGTGCCGAAGGCCCTCATGCGCGCGTGATACACAGTGTGACGTTCGATCGATGTGATAATCATTCGCGTTTAAGGTAGACTGCGGTCCCTTGTGAACCGGCGGCCGTGAGCCGCTTCTGCCGCCGCTGATGAAGCATTTCGTCCCGCCTTCGCGCCGTGGTCCACTGGCCCGCGGCCTGGTCGCCTTGATGATGGGTCTGCTCCTGGCCACCCCGTACGTCCATGCGCAGCAGCGCAATCCGCTGCAGAAGATCGGCCACACCGTGCTCGACGAGCCGGCGGTCAGTTATCGCTTCGAGCATTTCGTGGTGGACAGTCCCGACCAGCAACGCCGCTGGCGGGTGAACCTGGCGATTCCGGCCAAGGCCGGCAAGACGCCATCGCCGGTACTGTATGCGCTGGATGGCAATGCCGTGGCCATGGTGCTGGACCAGTCGTTGCTGGCCGAACTGGCCGCACGCAAGGCGCCACCGGTACTGGTGCTGATCGGCTACGACAACGACCTGCGCATCGATTCCAAGGCGCGCACCCGCGACTACACCGCGTGGATTGATCGCGCCGACGACGAGAGCGGTACGACCCAGGCGGTTGGCGGTGGTGCTGCCGCGTTCCTGGATGTGATCGAACGCCGCATCAAGCCGGAAGTCGAGCGCCGCGCACGCATTGATACGCAGCAGCAAGCACTCTGGGGCCACTCACTGGGTGGGTTGTTCGTGCTCAATGCGCTGTACACCCGTCCCGCCGCCTTCCAGTCCTATCTGGCGGCCAGTCCGTCGCTGTGGTGGAGCCAGGGCGCGGCGCTGGGTGATCCGGAACAGCAGTTCGTGCAGAACGTGCATGGCCAGCCAGCGAAGCTGTGGCTGATGCTGGGCGGTGCCGAGCGTGTCGGTGATCGCGGCAAGCGCGACATGAACAATCCGCGCGTGGTCGCGCACCTGCGCCGCATCGGTGGCGCCACCCCGGATGCGGCGATGCAGCTGTCCGAGCGGTTGGCCAAGGTGCCGGGCATGCGCGTGCAGTACCGCGAGTTCGACGGCCTCGGTCACGGCCCGATGCTGCCTGCGTCGTTCCATGCCGCGCTTCATGAACTGTACGGCGTGACCGACCGCAGTGCCGGTGACGGCGCGCCCAATAGCGGTGACAACGCCGCCGAATGAATCCCTTCGCATGCCAAGGCGTGCGACCCCACTACCCAGGCGAGGCTGCCGATGTGCAGCGGCCCAGGCAACCGATGAATCCCGCGTCACGTGGCGCGGCCTACGTGTGCAAGGAGCCTTCCATGTCGTTCCGTCCGTCTTTCCGTCTCACCTCTCTCGCCGCTGGCCTGTTGCTGGCCGTAACCGCCACCGCACAGCCGGTGTTCGATCAGCCGGCCAACGCCACCTTCAAGGGCGAGGTCGTCTCGCGCGGTGAGAACGTGGTTCCCGGCAGCACTGCCGACGTGGTCGGTCGCGGTTTCGTACCGGGCCAGAAAGTCAGCCTGCTGCGTGGCGACAGCGTGCTCAACACGCAGCCGCTGGTGGTCGATGCCGATGGCAACTTCAAGACCCAGTTGAGCATTCCGACCGACGCGGTGCCGGGCACCCACCCGGTGGTGGTGCGCGCCAGCCAGCCGGCTGCAGCCACCGTGCTGAAGCTGCGCGTCTCGCCGCAGTTGCCGCTGTCCGGCCAGGCGCAGTTCGCCACCCAGTCCAACAAGCTGGTGCCGGGCCTGTACCAGTCCGCCTACAGCGCCGCCAGCAACGCGGTATTCGTGACCTCGGCCGTGGGCCGCCCGCCGGTGACCCAGTCGCAGCTGTTGAAGCTTGACCCGAAGTCGCTGAAGGTGACCAAGGCGATCACCCCGGCGCAGGTGCCGGGCAGCACCAATGGTGCGGTGTACGCGGTCTACGGCGTCGGCGTGGATGACACCAACGGCAACGTGTGGGTCACCAACACCCGCCAGAACTCCATCGCGGTCTACCGCCAGAAGGACCTGTCGCTGGTCCATCAGTTCCCGGTCGATGCCGTGCCGCACGCGCGCGACGTGGTGGTTGATGGCACCCACGGCAAGGTGTTTGCCTCGGCCACGGGTGAGGACCACCTGTCGGTGTTCGACGCCAAGACCCTCAAGGAACTGCCGGCGGTGACGCTGGAGTCCGGCGTGGACGACGGCAAGTTCACCCCGATGAGCCTGGTGCTGGACGAGAAGGGCGGCAAGCTGTTCACCGTCAGCATCGGCACCCCGGAAGCGGCAGTGATCGACGTGGCCAGCGGCAAGGTCGAGAAGGTCATCGACCTGGGCAACTCGATCAGCGCCTCGGGCGTGGCCTTCGACGCAGCGCGCAACCGCCTGTACGTGGCCTCGCAGGGCACCGACAACCTGCTGATCGTCGATGTGGCCGCCGGCAAGGTGCTGCACGATGTGCCGGTCGGCGCCGGTGCGCTGAACGTCGCCTTCGATGATGCCTCCGGCCTGGCCTACGTCAGCAACCGTGGCGCTGGCACGGTCACCGTGGTGAACGGTGACGGCAAGGTGGTCGCCAACCTCGACGGCGGCACGTTGCCGAACCACGTCCGTGCCGATGGCAAGGGCAACGTGTTCGCGGTGAACAAGTCGCGCGGCGCCGAAGACCCGAAGGGTGACCGCATCACCCGCATCACCCCGAAGCAGTAAGTCACACGGCGGGGCGGCGCGCACGTCGCCCCGCCAGCAAGGAGAACGAGCATGAACATCGCGTCCCGTCTGCGCCTGTGTGCGCTTCCGTTGGCTGTCTCGCTGGCACTGGCTGCCTGTGGCGGTTCATCGACGCCCTCGGACACCGGCAAGCCGGTTGAGCCCGCCGCCGCCGCAACCGCGGCTGGCGAAGCCGCGTTGCCTGCAGGCTGGCAGCGCGTGGCCGGCACCGACATGCCGGCCGTGCGCGACCAGAAGGCAGTGCTGCCAGCCAAGGTGCATTCCGATGACGGCGCCGACGTCGAGGTGGCCGATACCAGCCGCATCATCGCCGGTGGTGACGACGTGATCGCGGTGATCGAGGCGCTGGGACTGGACAAGCAGGTGTTCGCCGCGCCGACCAATACCACCACCCAGGCCGGCCTGGCTGCCCCGCACCAGTTCCTGTTCAACCGCACCACGGGCGTGGAGGGCGTGCTGAGCCTGCAGGGCTCGCTGTTCCTCGGCAACAGCCTGCGCCGCCACACCGAACTGGCGAAGAAGCTGCGTGAGGTGGGTGAACCGGCGGTGGTCATCGATGACCTGCAGCCTGCGCCGGACAAGGTGCGCAAGGTCGCCGCCGCACTAGGGCTGGCCGAAGCAGGGCAGGCACTTGCCACGCAGGTGCAGCGCCAGCTCGATGAGGCTGCAGCGATTGGCAAGGGCCTGGGCCATGCGCCACGACTGATCCACGTGTCGGCCACCGGCGCCGGTGGCTCACCCACCGTTGCGGGTGCCGACAGTGCGTCGGCGCAGCTGATCGCACTGGCCGGTGGCGTCAACATCGGCACCGAGGCGGGTGTGAAGAACTACTCGCAGCTGAGCAATGAGGGCGTGGTCGCGGCGGCACCGGAAGTGATCCTGGTGACCGAGCATGACCTGCAGCTGTTCGGCGGTGCCGAGGGCCTGTGGAAGGCGTACCCGACGCTGAAGCAGACCCCGGCCGGGCAGGCCAATCGGGTCTGGGTGATGCCGGATGTGCAGCTGAAGTACACCAGTGTCGGTTCCGGTGCTGGCGCGCTGGCGCTGGCCAAGGCCCTGGCGGCGTTGCCGAAGGCATGAGTCCGGCGGATCGGCGCCGCCGTCGCGGGCGGACGATGTTGCTGGTGGCGTTGCTGGCACTGCTGGGGGCAGTGCTGGCCTCGTTCGCCGTGGGCCCGCTGCGGCTGCCGCCGATGGAGGTGATGCAGGCGTTGGCGGTGAAGCTGGGTCTGCTCGATCCACACGCGGTCAGCAGCCGCGACCTCGCTGTGGTCTGGCAGCTGCGTATTCCGCGTGCCCTGTTGGGCGCGATGGTCGGTGCGTCGCTGGCGATGGCCGGTGCCAGTCTGCAGGGTCTGTTCGGCAATCCGCTGGCCGATCCCGGCATTGTCGGTGTCAGCCAAGGCGCCGCACTGGGTGCAGTTGCCGCCATCGTGCTGGGTGCTGCGGGCGCGGCCGGTTGGCTGGTGCCGGTGGCCGCGTTCGCTGGCGGCGCACTGGCCATCGGCCTGACCTACGCATTGGCCCGGCCCGGCAAGGGTACGGGCAACGCCACGCTGCTGCTGGTCGGCATCGCGATGGCGGCGTTCTGCTCGGCGTTGATCGGTTTCCTTACATATATCGCCAGCGAGAGCGAGCTGCAGTCGCTGGTGTTCTGGCAGATGGGCTCGCTGGCGCGCGCCAACTGGGCCGATGTGGCGGCCGTGGTGCCGCTGTTCGCCATCGGCGTGTTTGCGTTGCAGCGATTGGCTACGCCGCTGGACATGCTGGCGTTGGGCGAACGCCAGGCACAGCACCTCGGGCTGGATGTCACCCGCACGCGTCGCCGCCTGGTGGCGTTCAGTGCGCTGCTGGTGGGCTCGGCGGTGGCCTTTGCCGGTTCGATCAGTTTCGTGGGCCTGGTGGTGCCGCACGTGGCACGCCTGCTGGTCGGCCCCGGGCATCGCTGGCTGCTGCCGTTGTCCGGCCTGCTGGGTGCGCTGCTGATCGTAGTGGCCGACACCGCGGCCCGCACGCTCGATCCGCCGGCGGAGATTCCGCTGGGCTTGTTCTCGGCCGCGCTGGGCGCACCGTTCTTCCTCTGGCTGGTGCTGCAGCAGCGCCGCAAGGCCGCACCATGAGCGTGTTGTTGAAGCTGCACGAGGTGGTGGTCCGTCGTCAGCAGCGCGAGATCCTGCACGGCATCTCGCTGGCGTTCGAACCGGGTACGGTCACCGCACTGGTTGGCCCGAATGGCGCGGGCAAGTCCACGTTGTTGGCGGTCGCCGCCGGTGACCTGCGCGCTGACGCGGGCGAAGTCAGTCTGCTGGGCCGGCCGCTGACCAGCTACAAGGCCGGGCCACTGGCGCGCGAGCGCGCGGTGATGCCGCAGGAGCACGGCGTGCGCTTCGCGTTCAGTGTGGAAGAAGTGGTGGCGATGGGGCGGCTGCCGCATCCGCCGGATCCAGCCGTGGACGACGCCCAGGTGGAAGCGGCAATCGATGCCGCCGAGCTGCAGGCGCTGCGCCTGCGCGAGGTGCAGCAGCTGTCCGGTGGCGAGTCCGCCCGGACGACGTTCGCGCGCGTGCTGACGCAGGACACGCCGCTGCTGCTGCTGGATGAGCCGACCGCAGCGCTGGATCTGCGTCACCAGGAACGCACGCTGCGCAGTGTGCGCGCCTGTGCCGAAGCCGGTGCGTGCGTGATCGTGGTGCTGCACGACCTCAATCTGGCCGCGGGCTATGCCGACCGCATCGTGCTGCTGGAGCAGGGCAGGGTGGCAGCCGATGGCACGCCGCTGCAGGTGCTGACCGAAGACAACCTGCAGCGGGTCTACCAGCAGGATGTGGTGGTGCTGGAGCACCCGCGGCGCGGGGTGCCGCTGGTGGTGGTGACGTAGTCCGGAACTGCCTGCGAAGGTGGAGGGCGCACGTAGTTGCGCCTCTCAATTTTGACGCAAATGGACCGGCGTTAGTGGCTTGCTGCTTTGGCAGCTACATTGCGCCCAACGGGCGATGCTCCGGCGGGCGGCGGTACTCTGCGTGGCAATGGGGCTCTCATTTCCGACTCAAGCGCAGCAGGATGTATCGTCGACCCTGTCCCGCTTGTTGCAGTGCCAGCTGACTCACCAGGAATTGGACAACTTCACTGATCGGATTGCAGCGGGCGACCTGACGGATTTCAGTCAGAGCAAGAAAGGTAATGGCGCGGCACTGATGCTCTGGGAGGCTCGGGCTCCTGTCATGGCGTGGGGAGAATCCTCGACGCTTGTGCATGTTTCGGGTGTTCAGGAGATGCTTCTTGCAATTCCGGTGCCCGTTGGAGAAGAGATGGAGCGGGGGAGATCCATTGCGAACCATATCGGGGGTATGTCATCGCGCTGGGATGCCGAGGCCATGGAAAGAGTGTATGGCTGGAAAGGACTCAATCTGTACAAAACGCTCCCTGGTGATCGACATGTACGGATGATTGTTGATCTTTCGTATTCACCGGGATGGGTGACGGTAGGCTGCACCTACGGGGAAATGAGCTGATCAGGGCCGCACGGGCGCATCGTGCCTTGCTCGACTTATCATGGTGCATCTGAATTTCTCAATGGACTGATGCAATGATCTGTAATGTTTCGCGTGGCGTGCTGCTGGCCGTGATGGCCGCCTCCGCAGGCGCCGCCAATGCGGCATCGACTTCGCCGGTGTCGCTGATGAGCGCGGGCGAGCAGGCCTCGCTGATCGAGAGCCGGTATTCCGCCGGCGGGGGCGCTCCGGTGGTTCCGGTGACGACCCGCTATTTCGCCAGTGATGAAGTGCTCATCAGCTGGGATGACCAGCAGGTGCTGATGCTGTGCAGGGAGGCGGTGTACCTGCAGATTCCTGCCGGCAAGGCAGGTGACGTTGCGCTGGCCGCTGAGCAGCGGCAGATGATTGCCTATCAGGCAATGATGTCCGGCCTGGGTTCGCTTGCGACCGTGGCCGAAGCGGCGGGGGATTCGGTGGTGGTGGCAGACGACGGTAGCGAGACCCGTCGCGCAGGTGAAAGCAGCTGGGCCTACGGGGTGGAACGCCATGACGTCACTACCCAGCGCATGGCCGATGGCGCGCTGCGGATCCGGGCGCGCAAGACCGAGACCGTGAACAAGGCCAAGCCTGCGGAGCCGGACGACATGTTCAGTACCGAAGACGACCAGGCGGCGCGACTGTCGGAGCTGGCGCCGGTCGGCAGCTGGACCGAGGTGGTGGTCCACGGCGGCCCGCGCCAGGCGCAGGTGGATCCGGCGATGTCGTTGAAGGGATGGATCTCGATGGGGGACGACCAGGCTGCGACCGTGGCTGAGGCGCGCAAGCTGCATGAGTGCAAGTGAGCTGAGCTGGGGTCAGAGCCCTTTGCCCGTGGCAAAGGGATCCGACCCCGAGACCCGTCGGCCTCATTGTTCTATTAATGTGTGCAATATTCACTTGCGCGCCAGATTGGCAGGTCTAGAATGCGCCCCATGAACCGGATGCCGCTCCTGAAGTTTTTCACCCTGACCCGCGCAAGCGCGGAACGGGCGTGTCTGCCTGGAGCCCCACGAGGCCGTTGAATCGGCCATCGCTGGACCTTCGACAGAGCGCCCTCCGGGGCGCTCTTTTCGTTTTCGTTTCTTGTGAGTCGACTAACAGTCGACTCTACCCAGTCGACCCTACCCAGTACCCAAGGAGAACGTGCCATGCACCAGATCGCCGAGACCGAACGCTAGCCGCGCACCCTGTCGCCAACCGGGGTGCGCGGCCCCCGAAGTTGGCTTTGCAGGAACCTTTCTCATGAACACCCAAGTCCTTTCCCGCCGTCGCAACCTCGGCATCATTGCCCACATCGACGCCGGCAAGACCACGCTGACCGAACGCCTGCTATGGAAAAGCGGCGAAATCCATCGCGTCGGCGAAGTGCACGACGGCAATGCGACCACCGATTTCTCGGCGATCGAGCGCGAACGTGGCATCACCATCGGCGCCGCCGCCGTGCAGGCGCAGTGGGCGCCGCGCGACCTGCCGCCGCATCGGCTGACCCTGATCGACACTCCCGGCCACATCGACTTCGCCATTGAAGTCGAGCGTTCGCTGCGCGTGCTCGACGGAGCCGTGGCTGTGTTTTCGGCCGTGGATGGCGTGCAGCCGCAGTCGGAAACCGTGTGGCGCCAGGCGCGTCGCCATCGCGTGCCGCTGATCGCGTTCGTCAACAAGATGGATCGCGTCGGCGCCTCGTTCGAGCGCGTGCTGGAGCAGCTGCAGGACAAGCTGAGGGCGCGGCCGTGGGCGCTCGGTGTGCCACTGGGCAGCGAAAGCGACTTCAACGGCTGGGTCGACCTTGTCGATGAGCGCGTGCTGCACTGGCAGGATGGTGCCGTAACCACGGTGACCCCGTGGGACGACGCGGCGCGCACCCTGTGGCAGCCGCAGCGCGACGCAATGGTCGAGGCCGTGGCCGACCACGACGAACTGCTGGCTGATGCCTGGCTGGAGGGTCGCGTGATCGATGCGGAACTGCTGCGCGCGGCGATCCGACGCGCGACGCTGGCCGGTGCAGGCGTGCCGGTGCTGGCCGGTGCCGCGTTCAAGGACAAGGGCATCGAGACGCTGCTGGATGCGGTGGTCGATTACCTGCCGTCGCCGCTGGATCGGCCTGCAGTCACCGCTGAAAGCGAGAGCGGCGAGGTGGTGCTGCCGCCGGATCCAGACGGTCCGCTGGCGGGCCTGCTGTTCAAGATCACTCACCAGCAGCACGGCGCATTGAGCTTCGTGCGGCTGTACTCGGGCACCTTGAAGGTCGGTGATGCCGTGGCCAGTTCGCAGCATCCGCAGGGTCGACGTGTCAGTCGCCTGGTGCGGGTGCAGGCCGACCAGACCCACGACATCGAACAGGCCGTGGCCGGTGACATCGTCGCGGTGCTGGGCTGGAAGGACGCGGTCAGCGGTGAAACGCTGAGTGGCCGTGCGCAGCCGCTGCGCCTGGAGAACATCCAGGCACAGGCGCCAGTGCTGGCCTGGCGGTTGGAGCCGGCGCGTGCGGCCGACCTGATCCGGATGGCGCAGGGCCTGGCCAGTCTGGCCCAGGAAGATCCCTCGTTCCGCGTCGAAACCGATCGCGACACGGCGGAAACCCTGGTCTGGGGCATGGGCGAGCTGCACCTGGAGGTGATGGTCGAGCGCCTGCGCAGCGAGTGGAAGGTCGAGGTGGGCGTAGGTTCGCCGCGCGTGGCCTACCAGGAGACACCGCTGCGAGCGATGACCGGCGTGGTGGGGCGGCTGGTCAAGCAGACCGGTGGTCAAGGCCAGTTCGCGCACGTGGTGCTGGATGTGTCGCCGCGCGAGGATGACCAGGTGGTGTTCAACGACCGCATCGTCGGTGGCGTGGTGCCGCGCAGCTTCATCGCCGCGGTGGAAAAGGGCGTGCGTGCCGCGCTGTCGGAAGGTCCGCAGGGCCATCCGGTGGTCGGTATCGAGGTCAGTCTTGTCGATGGCCAGACCCATGCCAAGGACTCGTCGGAGATGGCGTTCCACCGTGCCGGTGCCGAGGCGGTCAAGGCGGCACTGGCCGAAGGTGGCACGCAACTGCTGGAGCCGGTGATGGCGGTGACGGTGCATTCCCCGTCAGCGTCGGTGGGTGATGTGGTTGGCGACCTCAACCGCCGCCACGGCCGTATTGCCCGCATCGAGGACCAGGACGGTCGCGCCGAGGTCAGCGGCTTTGCGCCGCTGGCGCAGCTGGTGGGTTACACCACGTCGCTGCGGTCTCTCAGCCAGGGGCGGGCCAGCAGTGAGGCGCACCTGCATGGTTACGAGCCGGTACACGCTGCGTAAGGAAAGGCGAGGGGAGCCCGTGAGCGGGCTCCCTTTTTTTGTCGTCGGGAACGCCCATCCACGCATGGCGTGGATCTACCGGGTGATTGGGTTGCAGGCCCTGCAGTAGATCCACGCCATGCGTGGATGAATTCGCATCGACACAGGGATAATGCACTGCATCGCAACAAAACTGCAGAAAAAGCTGGATTAAAGTGATGCCTCACGATAAATTGCGCACCCCCCGTTGCTCGCCGCCGCCCGCACCCCTCTCATGCGTGATGACAAAGACCCCGGAACCCTGGAGCTGACCCTGCCGCGAAAGCGCGGTCGTCCGCCCAAGTTCGGGTACGCAATGAGTGACGCGCAGCGCGCAGCGCGCTACCGCGCGCGCCGGGCGGGGCAGGCCAACCACGCCGATGTGCGCTCCTGCTCGGACATGGTGCTGCTGGACAAGATCCGCGCTGCGGTGAGCGCGCGCGACACCGAGCTGGCCGGGTTCCTGGTCCACGTCCTCTGGCAGCGCTACCCCCTGCAGTTGAAATAGGCCGTCGGTGGGGTGGCCGTTGTCATCGAGCTTGTTGATAATGCGGGATTCAGGTTGTTCCCGCTGGCGCGCCCGGGATGGCAGGCGCGCATGATCGAACGGTTCCCAAGATGACGACCACCAGCGACACCACCACCGAAGCGGCGCCGAGCAGCGCCCCCCTGTTCTACACCCGTCCGGTGCCGCTGCAGGCCGATGTGCATGCCGATCTGCGCATCCTGCCGGGCAGGCTCGAGTTTGCCGCCGGCAACAACGCCATTCCGCTGGTGCTGGGCGAGTTCTCGCTGGCCCTGCACCACTTCCCGATCCTGTTCGCCGGCCCGACCGCCGTGCCGATGGCAGCCGTGGGCGTGTCCGACCAGAACCTGTTCATCAAGGACGGCCTGTGGGAAGACGAGGCCTATATCCCGGCCTACCTGCGTCGCCACCCCTTCATCTTCATCGACACCGGTGCAGACAACGACTTCCTGCTGGGCATCGACGAAGAGAGCGCGCGCGTGGTCAAGGGTGGTGACGAAGGCCAGCCGCTGTTCGTTGATGGCAAGGCCACCGACATGGTGCAGCAGGCGTTGGAGTTCTGCGGCCAGTACACCCGCGAGCACGAACAGACCCAGGCCTTCTCCAAGGCGCTGATCGACAACGGCCTGCTGGTCGAGCGCAACGCCACCGTCCGCACTCCGGATGGCCGCGAGTTCAATCTCAACGGCTTCCTGGTGGTGGACGTCGAGAAGTTCGTAGCGCTGCCGGAAGCGACCGTGGTCGAGTGGCACCGCAGCGGCTGGCTGGCGCTGATCCATCAGCACCTGATGTCGCTGGGTCGCTTCAATGACCTGACCCGTCGCCAGGTCGAGCGCCTGGCGGCCTGATCAGGCCGATGGTGCGGCTTCCGCCTTGCGGGAGCCGTGCCACTGCTGCAATCCCCGCAGCAGTCGCCGCGCCTCGACCCAGTCAGGCGCGGCCTCATGCCCCAGTTCCCACAGGTCGGCCGCCGTGCCGGCCTGATCCGTTGCCCGGCACATCTGCAGCGTTCCCTGCAGCCGGTGTGCATGATGGCGCAGTGTCGAGGTATTGGCGTCCTGCACGGCCTGTTCAATCCTGGCCAGTTCATGGGCAATGTCCGCAGCGTAATCCGGCGCGGCGCCAGGGGTGTCATCGGGCGCAGTGCCGTGCGCCGAGGGCGGCAGGTCCAGCGCCTGCAGCAGGCTCGCAACCTGCAGCGGCTTGATCAGGATGGCGTCGAAGCCGGCCCTTCGGCAGCGTGCCGCGTGCCGGCGCCCCATGCGGGCGGACAGGGCAATCACTCGCAGAGGTGCCTGTGCCTGCGCGCGCAGCTGCTGCGCCAGTGCATAGCCATCCGAGCCGCGAAGCCCGATATCCAGTACGACCGTGCCGCGCGGTCGTAGCGCATGCTCGGCCAATGCGGCGTCGGCATCGGCAACCGCGCGTACGTCGGCGCCCAGCCGACGCAGTTGCTCTGCAACGACATGCCGGCTGAGTGCATGATCTTCGACAAGGAGCAGGTCGATGCCGGTCAGTGGCGTCTGCTGCAGCGGCTCGATGGGCGGCTGATCGCCGTGAACGGCGCGGACCGGCAATCGCAGGGTGAAGCGGCTGCCGCGCCCATGCACGCTGTGTGCGGTCAGGTTGCCGCCCATGGCAACGGCCAGTTCGTGCGCAATCGTCAGACCCAGTCCGCTGCCGCCACGTCTCGGGCCCTCCTCGTTCTGCTGGAATGGTCGGAACAGAAGCGCCAGTTGAGCGGGTGCGATGCCGATGCCGCTGTCGATCACATCCAGCAACAGCTCCCGGGGAGACAGGGCGGGTTGTAGTTGCAGGCGCACCTCGATACCGCCGACATCGGTGAATTTCAATGCATTGCCCAGCAGGTTGTCGATAATCTGGCGCAGTCCATCAGCATCGAGCACAACCACCGGCGCTGGATCGGGCGCGCGATCCAACTGGAGTGACAGCCCTCTCCGCAGTGCCTCCGGCCGGATTGCTTCCAGTGCGCGGGCACAGAGTTGGCCGACGTCGCAGGGCGTGGGATGCGGCCTGAAGCTGCCGCTGGCAAGGCGCGAGAACGCCAGCGAGCGATCGAGCAGCCTGCGCAGCGAGTGGCCGGCGGCAAGGGCAGCCGCGAGCAGTTCACGCTGCCCCTTGGGCAGGTGTGACTGGCTCAGCAGGTCGATCGAAGCCAGTACTGTCTGCGCGGAATTGCGCACTTCATGGCTGATCATTCCCACCGCGCGCCCGAGGCGTTGTTCCGCGCGGCCGATTCGCCAGCGTAATGCCTGCCAGAGCACGGGCAGGCCGATGAGTGCCGCGGCCAGACACAGCAACCAGAGCAGGAGCGGGGAACGCACCCGATCCAGCGCGCTCTCGATGGATGTGGGCAGCATCTGCTGCGCCCACAACTCCAGCAGGCCTGCGTGCTCTTCGAGGGTGATGGCGCGCAGCGCCTGATCGATGCGCGCCAGCAGCTGCTGGTCCTCCCGGCGGACAAGCAGGTGCAGATCGGTGGAGAATCCGCTGTCGAACGGGTGCAATTGCAGGCTTCCCGTGAAGTGCTGCCGGATCATCGAGTGCAGCGTTGCTTCCAGGCCGATCGCAGCATCGGCGTTGCCGCTTTCAACAGCGGCCAGGGCCGCATGGCGGTCCGGGAGATGCAGGAGGCGGATCCGGGGGTGGTGGATCGTCAGCCAGTCGGCATAGGGGCCGCCGTCAACCACGGCCAGCAGCTGCGCCCTCACGCCGGTAATGTTACGGGGCGGGTGCTCGCCTTTACGCACAGCCAATACCGTCTTGCCGCCATGGAAGGCGCCGGAGGCCCTCAGGTCGGGACAGGGAAGCGGGTGATGCGAGGGGCTGCCCATGACCAGCACCAGGTCGGCCTCGTCCCGGCAGACGGCAGCGACCGCTGCGCTCGTGCTAGGGTAGTTGAGATCGCGGAAGCGCAGGCCGGAATGCCGAGCCACAAGCCTGGCATAGCCATGGGCGAGGGTGGGCAGTGCGCTTGAATCCGCCAGCGTTGGGGGGAGCGGTCGCAATGATGGCGCGGTGGCAACCCGCACTTCGCGGCCGGCGGACCATCTCCGCAACTGTGCATCCTCGGCCGATGCAGCCGGCAGCAGGATCAGGGCCAGCAACAACGTGCACGACGTGCGCAGACGGAGGCGAACGCGCCGCCTCATTGGAGCTCCAGCTGCTGCCGCAGTGCATAGATCTCCACGTCATTGCGCAACCCGAGCTTGCGCAGGGCGGCGACCTTCTGGGTGCTGACCGTCTTGACGCTGCGGTGGCGGCGCAGCGCGATCTCCGAGACAGTCAGGCCGGCCAGGAGCAGGTCCAGCACTTCGCGTTCATTGCGGCTGAGTTCCTCGCGGCACGCCGGGAACAGGCAATCAGCAGGGAGGCGGCACAGCCCCTGCGAGATGCGCACGATGGCATCAGACAGCATCTCCAGGGGCTCGGACTTGCTGACTACGCCGGAGATGCCGCTCGCCAGCAGGTGGTCGATGCGGGTGGTTGGCGTCAGCGTGGCGAAGGCGAGCAGGGGGATATGTGGAAAACACTTGCGCAGCAGGGGAACCAGCTCATCACTGCTGCGGTCGCCAGGCGCCAGGGTGAGATCGATGATGGCGACATCCACTGCCAACTGGCGCAGGCTGCCGATGAGCTCATCGCTGCGGGTGTGGCTGGCGACAATGCTGAAGCGGACGTCGCGGGACAGGTGCAGGGCGGTGCCGCGGCGGACGATTTCGTGATCGTCGAGGAGTGCCAGCCGCAGTCGGCGCGGTGCAGGATATCCATTCATGCGCAGGGAGGTGATCGGCGCCCGCAGGGCGTGGCGATCATTCTGGCGCCGCTGTCGCGTCGAGCATCGAACTTGTTGGAATTTTGCGATTATTCCTAAGAATCGATGCGTAAAGCCCATCAATTCAATGCCGCCGATTGATGAGGTGGATCGTCAGTACCCAATCAAGCGCTTCGGGGTACTTCGCTCGCGCTGCGCAGGTCGCGGGCCATTTCGCTGGTCGCAGCCCATCCGAGATCCGCATACAGTGGTTTCCCTTGGGTGGTAGCGTGCAGCACCGCGTAGGCCACCGCTCGTCCGGCGAATGCATGGTCGGCCAGTTTCATCAGTTGGCGGGCGATGCCGCGACGCCGATAGCCGGGCTCCACGTAGACATTGAGTACGTAGCCGCGCGTGTCCTGCTCTGGATGGGCGGGGTGGGGCGGCCAGTCGATCAGCATCAGGCCAATGCCTGCGATGGGTTGTCCATTGTCGGAAAGGACATGGCCGAAGTAGTCGCCTGACACCAGGCGCGGTTCGAGCCAGGTACGGAACGGGGCCGCCATCTGCTGAAGGATCTCTTCGCTCCGGCCGCTTTCACGGAACATCGCTTCTCGGTGAGCGCAGATGAGGTCGAGGTCGCACGGAAGGATCTGCCGGACTTCGAATCCATTCCAGGAGGTTGTGATGGCATCGTCCGCGGGGCTGTTCATCGATCGTGTATCCGTTCCGGCCTTGCTGGCCTGCCCAGCATCGTATCTGCAGGGCGCGTCGCGAGTGCACCACGTTGCAATGATTGATGATCGACTGATGCTCCAGGATGATCGACCCGGGCAGAAGGTGCCGCGTCATCGCACCGATTGCGGCACCCGCCTCAGCTTGCGGGTGTCGTAACCCATGGCCGCAATCCGCTCGACCGCCTGCTGGTAGTCACTGTCCGACACCTGCGGGGTGCGGGCCATGTACCAGACGTAATCGCGCTTGCTTCGTGCCACGATGGTCTGGCGGTAGCTTTCATCGAGCCAGGCGATCACGTACTCAGCCTGGATCGGCCAGATGAACTGCATGCCCCAGACCGCGCCGTTGCCTTCCTTCTCGACACGGCCGATGGGGTGCATGGACTTCTGTGGCGCTTCGAAGCTGCCTTTGCGGTACGTGAAGGTGGTCTGGATGCGTCCATCGGGGCGCAGGGCATAGCTCTCCACGGCGTCGAAGGCCTCGCGCTCAGGGCGCGACGGGATATGCGCGATTACGTACCAGTCGCCCATGAAGCGCGGTACATCCACCGACGGCGGACGCGGCAACGGGCGGGTGTCGCTGGAGTTGCAGCCGGAACCGAACAGGCCCACCGCGATCAGGGGGAGCAGCGGAAACATGCGCATCGGGCACCTCAGCGGGGTCGGAACAGATAGTGGGCCACCAGCCACTGCTGGCCGTCGTCGTAGCCGAACAGCTCGGCGCATGCCATCCAGAACATCCGCCAGCGCTGCCACCAGACCTTCGCTGCAGCCTGGCCATAGGTGGCGATCAATACCGGCATCACCCGCTCGCGGGCTGCATCCTGGTTGGCCAGCCAGTGGTCGGCCGTGCGCTGGTAATGGGTGCCGTCCAGCAACCACCGTTGCTCCAGGCGCAGGTCGCGCTGGAAATGCAGCAGTGTGTCGGCCGCCGGCATCAGTCCGCCGGTAAAGAAGTGGCGACCCATCCAGTTGTCGCCGCCGTCTGTCTCGAACGGATACATCAGTGTGCGATGGGCGAAGATGTGCACGAACAGTGCACCGTCCGGTTTCAGCCACCGTGCGATGCCTGCCAGCAGGCGCTGGTAGTTGCGTACGTGCTCGAACATCTCCACCGAGACACAGCGGTCGAACCGGGCCGTCGGCAGGTCAAGCTGGTTGACGTCGCGGGTCATCACCTCGACGTTGCCCAGGCCGCGCGTCTGGCACTGCGCCATGATGTACTGGCGTTGGCTGTGCGAGTTGGAGACGGCGGTGATATGCGCCTGCGGGTAACGTTCGGCCATCCACAGGGTCAATGAGCCCCAGCCGCAGCCCAGCTCAAGTATCTGCTGGCCATCGGCCAGTCCGGCGCGCTGGCCGTACAGTTCCAACATGGCGTCCTCGGCCTGGTCCAGCGTTTCGCGCCCGGTGGCGTAGTAGCAGCTGCTGTACTTCAGCCGCTCGCCCAGGCAGGCCTGGAAGAATGCCGCGGGAACTTCGTAGTGCTGGCGGTTGGCCGCTTCGGTATGCAGCGCGAGTGGGCTGTCGGCCAGCTCGGCGATGCGCCGGCTGAAGCGTGCCGATTGGCCTTCGATGCCGCCTTCGCTTTCCTCATGCAGGCGTTGCGCGCACAAGCGGCGGATGCCCGCACGCAGCGCCGCATCGGGCACCAGCCCGCGTTCGGCCCAGGCGATCAGCCCGGTTTCCGCATCTTCGGCCGGATTCAGTGAAGGGATCGCGCTCATGCGGAATGCTCCTTGGAAGAACGGGGGAACCAGGGAAAGAACATCGATGTGGTGCGCTGGTAGGCGCGGTAGTCGTTGCCTCGGCTGCGCAGCGCTTGCTTTTCAGTGAAGGGAATGCCTCTGAGATAGCGCAGGAACACGTACATCAGCAGCGGGCCGGCCCAGGCCAGCCACCACAGTGGCGAGCCGACCGCGAGCAGGACATAGCTGAACCAGTGCAGCCACTCGAAGAAGTAGTTGGGGTGGCGGGAGTAGCGCCACAGCCCCTCGCGGCAGGTGCGACCCTTGTTCGCTGGATTCGCGCGGAACCGGGCCAGTTGATGGTCGGCCAGGCTCTCGCCGCCGACGCTCAGCAGCCAGACGAGTGCGGCGGCCACGATCCACAACGTCGTGCTTGTCTGCGGATTGTCAGCCACCGCGACGAAGGGCAGGGCGAACAGCACGACCAGCAGCGCCTGGGCCATGAAGAAGCCGAAGATCTTGCCTTGATGCCCTTGCCAGTGCTCGCGCAGATAGCGGTAGCGGCCGTCTTCCTGTTCGTGGCGGACCCGGTGCCACAGGTGCAAGGCGAGTCGACTGCCCCACAGGCCACCGAGCACGCCGAGCGCCATCCGTGGCGCCGCCGCACCATCGCCGAGCCATGCCAGCAACAGGGCTGATGCGCCCACGCCCTTGGCCCAGAGCACATCGACCACGCCGATGTTGTGATGGCGGCGCTGCCAGGCCCAGCCCCAGCTCATCACAAGTACGGCATACAGCAGAACCCACAACAGATTGATCATGACGGTGCTCCTGCCAAGGGCGGCGGGAGGGTGCGGGAGCCGCGACGAGCGGCCATGCACAGCAGCGAAAGCGCGATGCTCCAGCCCACACCCAGCACCAGCAGGCCCTGCCACAGCGGCGCAGTGAAACGGACCGCCTCGAAACCGCGCGCTGCGGAGAGATACGCCAGCGGGGCCAGCAACAGGCCAAACAGGGCTGGCAGGGCAGGGTGGCGCAGCAGGAAGCGCATCGAATTGGTCAGCGTCATCGCAAACGCGGCCCACAACGCCATGATCCAAAGGGGCGGAGTCCAGCCCAGCGGGGCAGCAGCGTAGCGCACGGCGCCGCTGGCGGCGGCACTGGCGTCGACCAGCCACGCGCAGGCCAGCGCCAGCAGCATCAGCCGAAGGTCCAGCCGAGGGTGCGGTGAAGTCAGCAGCTGGCTGCCGATATAGATCGTTGCGGCCAGCAGCGCCGGCCACTGCCAGCCTCGCCCGGCGCCGGCCACGGCGCACAGCCAGACCAGCTGGTTGCCAAGCAGATTGGTCCAGAACCGGCGCATGTCAGCGGCTGTCGCCTGCAGCGAGGACGGGCCGGTGGTCCGGACGGGCCAGCAGCAGATGCGAGACGCCGATCGAACGTTCCAGGAAGCCGCCCTCGCAATAGGCCAGATAGAACTCCCACAACCGGCAGAAGTGCGCATCAAAGCCCTGCGCCTGCACCGCAGGCAGCTGGGCCAGGAAGCGCTGGCGCCAGGCGCGCAGGGTCAGTGCGTAGGAGTGGCCGAAGTCCTGCTGGGCGATCAGCTGCAGGTCGCTGGATCGGGTCTTGGCGGCCATGATCGCGTTGATCGATGGGATGAAGCTGCCCGGAAATACATAGCGCTTGATGTAGTCGACGCTGCGCCGGGCCTGTTCGTAGCGATGGTCCTCGATGGTGATGGCCTGCAGCAGGGCAACGCCATCCGGCTTGAGCAGGCGTTGCAGTGTAGCCATGTAGGTGTCCAGGTACTCGGCGCCGATCGCTTCGATCATCTCGATCGATACCAGCTTGTCGAACTGGCCCTGCAGGTCGCGGTAGTCCTGCATCAGCAGCGTGATCTGATCCTGCAGGCCCGCCGCCTCTACGCGCTGGGCGGCCAGCGCATGCTGTTCCGCGGAGATGGTGGTGGTGGTCACATGGCAGCCATAGTGCTGGGCGGCGTGTACCGCGAAACCGCCCCAGCCGGTGCCGATCTCCACCACGCGGTCGCCTGGCTTGAGTTGCAGCTGCTGGCAGATGCGGTCCAGCTTGCGCCGCGAGGCGGATTCCAATGGCTCGGATTCGCTGGCGAACATCGCCGACGAGTACATCAGGTCCGGCGACAGGAACAGGGCAAAGAAGTCGTTGCCCAGGTCATAGTGCGCGGCGATATTGCGGCGACTGCCTTCGCGGCTGTTGCGGCGCAGGCGGTTCCAGACCCGCAGCATCCCCCCACCCAAGCGGGCCGGGCCACGCTCCATGCCGTCGAGCAGATCGCGATTGCGCACCAGCAGCCGGATCAGTGCCACCAGATCATCGCAGTGCCACTCGCCCTGGATGTAGCTTTCACCTGCGCCCACGCTGCCTTGCGCAGCAACCTTGCGATAGAACGCCGGGTCTTCGATGGTGACGGTGACATGCAGTTCGCCGCGGGCATCGCCCAGCCAGACCTCGCCCAGTGCGTCGCGCACGCACAGGCGGCCGTCGCGCATCGGGGCCAGCTGGGCCAGCAGGCGGCGGCGCAGGAAGGCATCCAATGCGCCGGGGCGCGGCAGCGCGACCGAAGGAGTCATCGAGTTCATCGCGGTTTCTCGGCAAGGGTGGGGTGGTCGTGCAGGGGATTGCGTTTCAGCCACAGCCGCAACGCGTGCCAGTGGATGGCGGCCACCACCTGGGTGGTCATCAGTGGATAGCAGGCCAGGACGCGGGCCAACCCGCGGCCATCCAGGGTGTGCCGTTGCATGACCTGGGTGGCATCAAACTGGCGCGCGCCGTCGCGCCAGACCTGCATGTGCACGCGCAGATCCTCATCAGGGCGGTTGAACCGCCAGTCGTAATGGCAATCCATCGGCATGAACGGCGAGACATGGAAGCACTTGTCGAACCGCCAGCGCAGTGAGCTGCCTTCGTGCGTGGCGGTAGCGACCGGCAGCACATAGGCGTGCCGTTCCTTCCAGGGCGTGTTGGTGATCTCGGCGACAATGCAGTCCAGCGTGCTGCCGTCGGCCTGGTAGCAGTAGTAGAAACTGACCGGGTTGAACACGTGCCCGGCAAAGCGAAGATGGGTGAGCAGGCGCACCGGGCCGGTCGGCCGGTAGCCAAGCGTGTGGGCAGCGTGATCGCGGATGGCATCGGCCAGTGGCCGTGCGGGATCGCCGAAGTAGTCGCTGCGGCGGAACTCGGCCAGGTTGCGGCGATTGACCGACCACAACCAGCGCCCGGCGAACACCGTATCGAGTTCGTCCAGATCGAGCAGCAGCTGGGCGATGGGGTAACGGAAGGCATGCGGGCGCGGATGATGCCGGCGATGCATCACCTGCCCGATGTAGAGCGCGCTGGCACTCATGCCGCCACCTCATCCGAGGCGGATGCCAGCCGATGTGGAGCGCAGGCCTGCAGGGCATCGACCACGCGGCGGGCGCTGCGGATGCCATCCTCATGGAAGCCCCAGCCCCAATAGGCGCCTGCGAACCACGTATGGCGACGGCCCTGCAGTTCCGCCCAGCGCTGCTGTGCCCGCACCGCGGCGTGGTCGTGCACCGGGTGGGCATAGCGCAGCGTACGCAGTACTTTGGCTGGGTCGATTGCCTCGCTGCGGTTGAGGGTAACCACCAGGGGCGTATCGCCGGGCAGGCCCTGCAGCAGGTTCATGCAGTAGCTGACCGTGCAGGGCGCGGCGCGATCCTCTGGCACGTGCGCGTTCCATGCCGCCCATGCCTTGCGGTTGCGCGGCAGCAATGACGCATCGGTGTGAAGCACCGCTTCATTGGTTTGATAGCGGATGGCGCCGAGCACGCCGCGCTCGATGGGGTCGGCGTCGAGTAGCAGCGCCAGCGCCTGGTCGCTGTGGCAGGCCAGGATGACCTCATCGAAGCCTTCCACGCCGGCCGCGCTGTGCACGCGCGCGCCCCAGGGCATGCGCTCGACCGACTGCACCGGGCACTCCAGCCGCTCATGCACCCGCCAGCGGGCGCGCAGGGCATCGACATAGCGTGCCGATCCGCCGCTCACCACCCGCCAAGGCGCGCGCCCGCTCATCTGCAGCATCTGGTGGTTGGCCATGAACTGGGCCAGGTAGCGCGCCGGGAAGTCCTGCACGGTGGCGGTCGGTGAGGACCACAGTGCCGAGGCCATCGGCAGCAGGTGCTCGTCGATGAAGGCCTCGCCATAGCGCTGGCTGCGCAGGTACTCGCCGAGCGTGGGGCCGTCTTCCTCGGCCAGCAGCAACGGCGCATCCCGATAGAACCGGCGCAGGTCGGCCAGCATGCCCCAGAATCGAGGTGACACCAGGTTGCGGCGCTGGCAGAACAGGCCATCCAGCGAGGTGGCGTTGTACTCCACGCCGCTGCGCTCGCTGTGCATCGAGAAGCTCATCGTGGTCGGCTGCGAAGCCACACCCAGCTCGTCGAAGAGCGCGGTCAGCAGCGGATAGTGCTGGGGATTGAACACGATGAACCCGGTATCCACCGCCATGCGTGTCCCATCCACCTGCACGTCGTGCGTGTGGGTATGACCACCGAGGTAGTCGTTGGCCTCGAACAGCGTGACGTCGTGCTGGCCATCGAGCCACCAGGCACTGGCCAGCCCCGCGATACCCGAGCCGATGACGGCGATGCGCATGTCAGTACCTCGCCTTGGCCAGGACCCACTCGGGGATGGGCTTGAGACCTTTGACCAGGCCCAGGGCGGCCATCGCGCGCAGTCCGTACCAGGTCAAATCCACTTCCCACCAGCGGAAGCCCTGGCGGACAGTGCCGGGGAAGAAGTGGTGGTTGTTGTGCCAGCCTTCGCCGAAGGTGAGCAGCGCCAGCCAGAGGTTGTTGCGGCTGTCATCGCGTGTGTCGAAGCGGCGGCGGCCGAATCGATGCGCCAGCGAATTGATGGTGACCGTGGCATGGAACAGCACGATGGTGGAGATGAAGAAGCCCCACACAAGCAGCTGTGGGCCGGAGGTGTGCAGGCCCGGTGCCCAGCGCTCCAGCCCGGCGCCCAATGCATACAGCGCTGCGGCCAGCAGTACCGGTACGGCCGTATCGAAACGGTCCAGCCAGCGCAGTTCGGGGAAGCGCGCCAGGTCCGGTACCCGTGACAGATCGGTGGCGAACGCCTCGCGGGTCAGGAACCAACCCATGTGGCTGCGCCAGAAGCCGCCCTCGCGTGGCGAGTGCGGATCCAGCGGCTGGTCGGCATGCCGATGGTGATGGCGATGATGGGCGGCCCACCAAAGCGGCCCACGCTGCACGCTGGAGGCGCCGATGACAGCGAACACGAACTGCACCGGCCGCGATGCCTGGAAGGTCCGGTGCGAGAAATAGCGGTGATAGAACGCCGTGATGGCGAACATGCGCACCGCATAGAGCACTGCGGCGACGATCACCGCTGTCCATGAGATTCCGACCCAGAGCACAGCGATGCAGGCCAGGTGCATCAGTGCAAATGGCACGGCGCGCAACCAGTCGATGCGGCCGGGCTGTTCGCCGGTGGTCTCTGCGACGTTGCCGGTGTCGATCCAGCGCTGCAGCGTACGCAGCAGGCGCGAGCGTCGACGGGGGAGGGGCGCTACAGAGGCCATTGGGGGATCTCGGCGGGTGTCGTGTCTACCTGTACGCAGCAGCGCGTGCAATGGATGCGCTGCGACGCGAAGAATCTCGACTTCACCTGGGCGTCACGGCGCAGCGGTCGACCAGAGGACGCGTCCAGGCCTGCTGCCATTCCGCGGCAGTTTGCTCGGCAGCTGGCGAGCTGAAGCGCACCGTCACCTGCGGGTAGCTGCCGCGGGCATCGCGCAGGTTGCTGGTGCCGCGGAATTCCAGCAGGCGGCGGTCGGTGCTGGCATAGACCAGTGACAGACGCGGGGCGATGCCGCCGTACCAGGTGTCCAGACTGACGTCGATCGACTGCCCATCGATACCCTGCCACCGTACCGGACCGATGCGCCGCACCTGCACCGGGAAGTAGCGCTGCCGCCCCGGCACCAGAAAGGGCAGACTGATGCGTTCGCCGCGCAGCAGCGCCGGCCAGTGCAGGCGCACTGCGGCGTCGAACCCTGCATCGATCACCGCGTCCGGTGGCAGTTCAAGCCGGCGCTGACGCGGCTGGCTGGCGGCATCCTCCTTCCAGGCAATCGACACCGAGTCGCCAGTCGCGTCGACTTCGGCGGTCTGGCCGCTGCGGCGGTCCTGCAGCGAATAGCTCCGTGCCTGCGGGCGGGCGCTGGCGGGCAGATGCTTGCGGGCGAAGGGCCGGCCATCCGGGCACTGGTACAGCACCCAGCGTTCGGCACCCTCCGTTGCCTCGCGCCGCCAGTGCACTTCACGGTAGAGGATGTCGCCCTGCGCGGAGGTGGCCACACCCTCACTTCGCAGCCAGGGTGCCGCCAGCGCGGCATGGGGCAGGCACAGCAGCAGCCAGGCAGTGCGCATGGTGTTCATCCGGAAGGGTAGGTCTCTCAGGTCATACGGCGGGGGCGCCCGGTTGGATGCGCAGTGCCGACTGCATCCAATGGCTGCCCCTGCACGTACAGAGGACAGACCTTCACCCGCCCGCCGCGAACGCAGATGTACCCTGACGCCGCCAGCACACTCCTCAACTTCGATACCGCACGTACCGTGTCCAGTTCCCAGCAGCCGAGCAGCGAGCCGACGAACTGGGCCGGTGACATGGACGGCGTGGCGCGGCTGCGCGACCGCGAGTGTTTCATGCGGATCTACGACTACTTCATGCCGCGGCTGTGCGTGTACCTGCGCGGCCTGGGCGCACCCGATGCCGTAGCCGAGGAGCTGGCGCAGGAATGCCTGTTGCGCCTATGGCTGCGGGCCGCCGATTTCGATCCGGCACAGGGGGCGCTGAGTACGTGGCTGTATCGCATCGCCCGCAACCTGCATATCGATCGAGTGCGCCGCGAGCGCAGCTGGATGCAGGTGCAGGCAGCGGTGGAGGACGCGGCGACGCTGGATGTGATCGAGCGCAGCAGTGCCGAACAGTTCGCCGACCAGGCGCGTCTGCGCCAGCGCATCAACGAGCTGCCTGCGGTGCAGGCGCGGCTGGTGCGGATGTCCTATTTCGAGGCCAAGAGCCACAGCGAGATCGCCGAAGCGCTGCGCATGCCGCTGGGGACGGTCAAATCGCACCTGCGCCGTGCCTTCCTGCAACTGCAGGCGAAAGTGGGAGGTGTGCTGTGAATCCGCACCACCACCTGCACGAATCCACGCTGATGAGCTATGCCGCGGGTGCGCTGCCGGCGCCGTTGAGCATCGTGGCCGGTGCCCATCTGGAGCAGTGCTCGCATTGCCGTCAGCGCCTGCGCGATGCTGAGGCGATCGGTTCGGTGCTGCTGGAGCAGACCCAGCCGCCTGCAACCGACACGCGGCGCGAACAGTTGCGCGAGGCCATGCTGATGCAGCTGGCCACGGAAACGCCGATGGCCATGGCGGAATCCATGCGCCCTATGCCGAAGGAGCGGCCCGAGGCCGATCCCGATCATCTGCCGGCGTCACTGCATCCCTACTTTGGCACCTCGCTGGGTGACCTGCGCTGGCGCTGGATGGCGCCGGGGGTGCACTGCATCCGGGCCGAACAGATGCCCTCGCTGATCATGCTGAAGATCGCCCCCGGCAAGTGCCTGCCCATGCACAGCCATGGCCGCAGCGAGCTGACTCAGATCCTGCGCGGTTCCTACAACGACGCGCTGGGGCTGTTCGCGCCGGGTGACGTTGCGGATCTGGACGAGGAGGTGGAGCACCAGCCGGTGACCGCGCCGGGTGTGCCGTGCATCTGCGTGTCTGCGTTGGATGCGCCGTTGGTGTTCAGCGGTTGGCTGGCGCGGAAGATCCAGCGTTTCGTGAAACTGTGAGGCGGGTGCGCTGATGGTCGGGACGGGTGCATTGCGGATTCTGTTGACCGGTGCCGCAGGCCTGGTCGGGCAGGGCGTGGTGCTGGCCTGCCAGCGCTCACCGCAGGTCTCCCGCCTGACCGCGCTGGTCCGCCACCCGGGTAGTCTGCGCGGCACCGGCAGCGAACTGATTGTCCCGGACTTTCTGCGTATCCAGGAGCGGGTGGAGGAGCTTGCCGGGTTCGATGCATGCCTCTACTGCGCCGGTGCGCCACCGGTCGGCACCGCCGAGGCCGAGTACCGACGCGTTACCGTGGACACCACGCTGGCGGTGGCCCGTGCCTGGGCGGTCGCGAATCCCGAGGGATGCTTTCTGTATGTATCCGGTGCGGGTGCAGACCCTCAAAGCCGGCTGATGCCGCTGAGGGTCAAGGGCGAGACCGAAGTTGCTTTGCAGGCCCTGCCGGTGCGCTCGGTGATGCTGCGCCCGGGTGGCGTCAGGCCGGTCGCGGGAACCGGCACCCGTCATGCCCTGTTGAAGCCCTTGTACTGGGGCGGCGCGCCGTTGATGAAGCTGGCCGGTGCGATTGCGCCTTCGTTGATGACCAGCAATCTGGCCCTGGGCCAGGCGATGATTGCACTGGCCGCCAGGGAGCATCCGCCGGCCACGGTGGAGTGCGCGGACATCAACCGGATCGCCGCTGGCATGCGCGATCCGGCGTCCTGACCTCAGTGCGGCGTCGCCTCCAGCGCGGTGCGTACCGCCGCTGCAAGATCACTGCGGGTAAACGGCTTTGGCAGCAATGAAACGGCGCGTCCCTGGCTGCCCACCTGGTCGTGGTCGCGTGGATAGCCCGACGTGAACAGGACGGCGACTTCCGGCCAGCGTTCACGTACTTCGTGCACCAGTTCCCAGCCCGACATGCCGGGCATCACCACGTCCGAGAACAGCAGATCCACCTTGGTATCTGGGCGTTCCAGCAGCCGCAGTGCGGAGGGGCCGTCGTGGGCTTCCAGCACGCGGTAGCCGAGCAGCCGCAGTGCATCCACCGTGTGGGCGCGGACATCGTCATTGTCCTCGGCCACCAGAATGGTTTCCTCGCGCGGTGAGTAACCCGCCAGGCCGGTCTGTGGGGTGCGTGCTTCGCAGGGCAGGGACAGCGGAGAGCGCGGGAACATCATGGTGATGCTGGTACCGCCGCCTTCCACTGAGTCGATCAGCACGTGGCCACCGGACTGCTTGACGAAGCCATGCACCATCGACAGGCCAAGCCCGGTGCCGCGGCCAACCTGCTTGGTGGTGAAGAACGGCTCGAACACGCGCGCCAGGGTCGCCGCGTCCATGCCGTGGCCATTGTCGCGCACCCGCAACATCACGTACTCGCCCGGCGTTGCATCGGGAAACAGGGCGGCGTAGTCGTGGTCGAGGTGGCTGTTGTCGACTTCGATCACCAGCCGGCCGCCATGCGGCATCGCATCGCGGGCATTGACCGCCAGGTTCAGTACGGAGGCCTCCAGCTGGCTGATGTCGATCTCCACGCACCAGATGTCCTCGGCGTTGCGGATCTCCAGCTGCACCAGCTCACCCAGTGCGCGCTGCAGCATGTCGTGCATGTCCAGCAGGCGTTCGTTGAGGTTGGCGGCCTGGCTGTGCAGCGGCTGGCGACGGGCAAACGCCAGCAGGCGCTGGGTCAGGCTGGCGGCACGGCCGACGCCTTTCAGTGCATTGTCCAGTGCACGGCTGACCATTGCCCCGGGTTCTCCGGCGCGTTCATTGAGCAGCATGGCGTGCTCGACGTTGCCGGAGATGACCGTCAGGATGTTGTTGAAATCATGGGCGATGCCGCCGGTGAGCTGGCCGACCGCCTCGATCTTCTGCGACTGGCGCAGTGCGTGTTCTGCCTGAAGCCGCGCGGTGGTTTCGACCGCCTCGGAAACCACGGCGGTGACCACGCCTTCGGTATCCAGCAGCGGGCGGAACGAGAAGTCGAAGCTGCGCCGCCCGGTCGGGAGTTCCAGTTCCAGTGCATGCAGCGAACTGCGGCCCTGTACGGCTGCGGCGACGGCCTGGTCGATCAGCGCACTGATGCCATCGGTTGTGGCAAACCAGAGCGATTCGCCGAAGCGCGCGCCAACGGTGTCCTTCTTGTCCGCAAGCACCGCGGCCAGTGACGCGTCATTGGCATCAACCACGCGTCCGGACAGATCCAGCAGCACCTGATGCTGGAAGCTGGATTCGAAGATCGCCTGCAGGCGCCGCTTGCTGGCCCTCAACTCGGTGGTGCGTGCCTGCACCTGTCTCTCGAGAACCTGGTTGTCCTCGCGCAGCGCCAGTTCGGCCTGCTTCAACAGTGAAACATCGCTGCCCATGCAGATGTAGCCGACCACGCTGCCATCGGCCGCATGCTCCGGTACGCAGTCCATCTGCACGAATCGTGACTCGCCGCTGCGGTGGACCAGTTCGACCTGGAAACTGGTGCGCTCGCCCTGCAGTACCCGCTCCAGGCTGGGCAGGGCGTGCTCGAAGGCGGAAATGCCGCTGACATCCCGTGCCGCGCGACCCAGCAGTTCGGCCAGGGTGACGCCGTGCCAGTCCAGGAACGCCTTGTTCGCGAAGCGGTAGCGATGCGCCGTGTCGAGCTGGGCGATCAGCGCAGGGACGGCATTGGTTACCTGCTGCAACTGCGCCTGGCTGTCGTTCAGTGCGGCCTGCGCCTGCACAAGCTGGGTGCGTTCATGGGCCTCCTGCCGCGCACGACGGATCGCATCCGGCAGGCGTTGCAGGCGCTGCTTGACTACGTAATCGCGTGCGCCGCGGGTCAGTGCCTGCACCGCCAGTTCTTCGGTCAGCGTGCCGGAGACGAAGATGAAAGGGGTCTGCGGAATCCGCTCGCGTGCCAGTGCAAGGGCCGTATCGCCGTCGAATCCGGGCAGCACATGATCGGCCAGGATCACATCGAAGGCGCGATTCTCAATTGCCTCGATGAAGGCATTGCGGGTCCACAGGCGCTCGGCCTCGAAATCGAGGCCGGCACGCTGCAGCTGTGCGCTGATCAGCTCCGCATCAAGCGCGCTGTCCTCCAGCATGAGGATGCGCAGGCGCTCGCTGCGGCGCGATCCATCACGCATTGTGCTGCCCCGAGCCGTTGGGCCGATGCGGCGGGGGCTGGTTGGTGATGCCCCAGAACATGCCCAGCCCTTGGATGGCGTCGAAGAACTCCTTGAAGTCCACTGGCTTGACCACGAATGCGTTCACGCCCAGTTCGTAACTGCGCACGAGATCCTGTTCTTCGCGCGAAGAGGTCAGCATCACCACCGGGGTGCTGCTCAGCTGTGGGTCACCACGCACCTGTTCCAGCACTTCCAGGCCGTTCACCTTGGGCAGCTTCAGGTCCAGCAGCACCACCACCGGGCCGCCGTGCATGGCGCCGGCGAACTTGCCTTCGCAGCGCAGGTAATCCAGCGCCTCGGCACCATCGCGTACATGGATGACATCGTTCAGCAACTGGCAGCGCGACAACGCGGCCAGCGTCAGCTCGGCATCCTTGGGGCTGTCCTCCACCAGGAGGATCGGCCGCAGGTCCCTCATGGGTGATCTCCTGTGGAACGGGGTAGGGTGAAATGAATCGTGGCGCCCTTGCCGGGCTCGCCCTCGGCCCAGGTACGGCCGCCATGGCGGCCGATGATGCGGCGTACATTGGCCAGACCGATGCCGGTGCCTTCGAATTCTTCGACGTGATGCAGGCGCTGGAACACACCGAACAGCTTGTCCACGTAGCGCATATCGAAGCCGCAGCCGTTGTCCCGCACGAAAAAGTGGTCTTCGTCGACGTTGCGCTCGTGACCGACCTCGATAACGGCCTGCTCGCGCTCGCGGGTGAACTTGATCGCGTTGGCCAGCAGGTTCTGCCAGACCAGACGCAACATCGTCGGATCGGCCTCCACCTCCGGCAGCGGCGCCAGCGTCCATTGCACATCGCGTCCGGCGTAGTCCAAAGCCAGGCTCCGGTGCACATCTTCGGCCAGCGCCGCCATATCCAGCCGTACCCGGCCGAGCGTGGAACGGCCCATCTGCGAGAAGCTCAGCAGATCGTCCACCAGTGTCCCAGCGGATTTGGCCGACTCCACGATCGTATCCAGGAAGCGGCGCTCGGTATCGTTGAGGCGTTCGCCGGCCGAGCTGCCCAGCAGCTCCGAGTAACCGACGATGTGGCGGAACGGCGCGCGCAGGTCGTGGCTGACCGAATAGGAAAACGCTTCGAGTTCCTTGTTGCTGCGGACCAGCTGCTCGTTGAGCTCGGCCATTTCCTCGGCCTTGCGCAGCACGATATCGACGATGGCCGTGCGCATTTCGTGTGCGGCATCGCAGTCGGCGTCGGTCCACGGCAGGCTGCGTTGCTGTACGGTCTCTTTCCAGGCTTCGAATGAACTGCGCGGGGACAGTGCCACGCCGGGTGCCGCCGCTTTGCGTGGGTCGCCACCCCAACGCACGGTGCGCACCACTTCCGGGCGGAACCACATCAGATAGCTGTCGTGCAGCTGCGAAATGGACACCGCCAGTACGCCGCTGGCCACGTCGGACAGGCGCGCGCCGGGCGCCCAGTCGGCTGCCAGATGGTCACTGCAGTACGTTTCCTGCCCGGTCTGCTGGGTAGCCAGCCAATCAGCTAGGGCCAGCACGTCGCTGGCGGGTGGGCACTCACCCACGCGCATGCAGTCGCCCTTGTGCACGATGGCCGCACCGGCAGCGCCGGTCAGCGACAGCAGGCTGGCTTCATCGTGGCGCAGCGCAGCCATGAAATCCTCGTCGCCGGCCATGCGTGCCAGCAGCTTGACCAGCACCGAACGGCGCGCCACGCGCTCTTCGATGGCGCGTGCACGCTCCTTCAGGGCGATCTGCAGTGACAGGATCTGGCCCATGAACTCGCAGGCAGTGCGCACGTGGTAGGGCAGGCGGCGTGGCTGCACCGTGTGGCAGGACACCAGACCCCACAGCTGGCCCTCGTGCACCAGTGACACCGACATCGACGCGCCAGTGCCCATGTTGCGCATGTACTGCAGGTGCACGGGCGAAACGCTGCGCAGCACGGCCAGGCTCAGGTCGGTAGCCGGCGCGTCGCGATGGTCCTCGGCCCGCATCAGCGGGGTAGGGGTATAGCTGTTGTCCGCGATCAGGCGCACCCGATTGCGGCGGTACAGCTCGCGGGCCTGCGCAGGAATGTCCGACTCGGGGAAGCGCAGGTCCAGGTAGGACGGCAACAGGCCGTTGCCATCCTCGGCGACCACGATGCCGTTCCAGCCGGGATCGAACTGGTAGACCAGGGTGCGATCGAAGCCGGTCAGCCGGCGCATGTGCGCGGCCGCCAGTTGGCACAGATCTTCCACGGTGGTGGCCGATTCGATGCCGTTCATCAGTTCGCGGATCGACGGATACAATTCTTCCAGCGAACCCGGCTGGCCGGGAACCGGTGCCTCCAGCTCGATCAGTAGATCGGTGGCGGAGCGATGCACCAACAATTGATGGCGGCCGTGGCCATCCAGGTGCACGGCGCCGACATGCGCGCTGCTGCCCACCGTGGCCTGCTGGAACAGCGCCTGGAAGGGCGCCAGCACGCCGCCCAGTACCTCGCTGACATGCTGCATCAACGGTTCGCCGAACTGCTGCAGCAGCCCGGGATGACTGACGGCGCGCTCGCGCACCCGCAGGGACTGCGGTTCAACGACCAGAAGCACGCCGTAGGGCTGGATCGCACCGGGCGTATGAATCGGTTCGCGCGCACAACGGGACTGGGCAGTGTCGTGCGTGGACTCGGCAGAAGGCATCAAAGGCGGGACTCAAGATTCGTGGATGGCTGGAATGGCCCAGCGTTGCATCCGGCATGCACGGATGGTGACGCAAAATCGTGCATTCGCATACCAGCACGTGCGTGTGAAGAACGTTTCATTCAAACCTGAATTCTTCATCTGAGCATTCCAACAGCACTTGCATGTTTCGCGAAAGGTACATGTGCGCTGCACGCGCGCTCGACACCCACTTGCCTAGGGTGAACGCACATTCCTGAGTGACTACGCCCCGTGAACCTGCAGACCTTGCTTTCAACGCCATACCGCATGCTTGCCGACAGCTGCCAGTTTGAGCTGCTGGATGTGGATGCCCTGCAGGATCCGGCCAGCGGGCGCCTGCTCCACCTGTACTCGCTGGTTGCGCGGTGCATGAGCTGCGACACGGTGTTCAAGGCGGAGGAAGGGCAGGGGTTGGTCAGCCACACCGCCGCGCGGGTGGTGCGATGCCCAACGGGCTGTGGCCAGCAGGCGTTCAAGCCGGCGTTGCTGCGTGCATGGCAGCCGCAGCGCGTCGCGCAGGCCTGAGAGCACTGATACGGGGTCACAGCACCCCGGGATTGGCGCGCCACACCGCGAAGTTCAGCGCCGAGGCGAACGATATCCAGGCCAGGTAAGGCAGCAGCATCACCGCCGCACCGCGATGGAGGCGGGCGAATGCAACGATCGTTGCGCACACCAGCGCGATCAGTATCAGGATGTCGACGAAGGCCAGCGCGCCCAGCTTCCAGCCGAAGAACAGCCAGCTCCAGAGGGCATTGACGGCCAGCTGCACCAGATAGAGCACCAGGGCCGGTTGCGCGTTGCGCCAGCCGCGTTCGCGCCAGACCAGCCACGCCGCAATGGCCATCATGGCGTAGAGCAGGCTCCATACCGGGCCAAACACGCTGGCAGGCGGTGCCCAGGCGGGCAGGTTGAGGGTGGCGTAGAAGCTGGCGGCGGAGGCCGATGCCCATGCGCCGACTGCGGCCGCCGCAAAGGTGACCACGCCCCATCCCAGAAGACCCAGAGCCTGTGAACGCCGCTTCATTCCGTACCGCTCCATCCTGCGTTTACCGCTCATACGAACGGAAGCGGCAAATGGATGCAACCCGGGGCGATCAGTCTGAAGAACCCGCGGCGCTTTCACCTTCGGCAGCCGGCAACAGCGAAGGGCGCTGATCGAACCATTCACGCGCCTTGGCCAGATGCCACTGGCGCTGTTCGCCATCAAGCTCGATGCCCGCGCCCAGCAGCCCCCAGCGGAGGTAGAGATCGCCACGCTTGCGCCGCTCCAGCAGATCCAGCCGCGCACGAACCGACAGGCGATCATTCTCGGCCTGCAGTCCGTCGATCAGCAGATGACCCGGGCGCCAGCGCAACGTGGCCTGTGCATCGACCTGGCCGGAATCCAGCAGGGACAGCGTCCAGCGCGGGTAGTCGGTGCGCTTGGCGAACACGGCCAGCAAGGGGCGTGCATCGCTCAGGGTCAGATCGGTGGTAGCGTCCACCTGGAACGGGGACTGCGCGTCGATGCGGCCTCGTTTGAAGGCGGCGCGGCCCTTCCACGCCGTGGTGCGCTCGCTGCCGGCCACCTGCACATTGCGCAGCTCCACGGTGGTGCCGGACAGATCGAAATGACGCTGGTTGAAGTCACCGCGGCGAAGCGTCGCGTTCACGTCGACATCGCCGCCCATGTCCAGGCCCGCCACCTTGGCGCTGGCATTGCGACCCAGCAGCCGCGCGGTGCCGTGACCGACGCGGCCATCGGTGTCGAGCGTGGCGTCGCCGCTGAGGCGGCCGGTGCCACGCAGCAGTCGCACCTGTTGGGAACCAAGGTAGCGGTTGTAGGCGGCCAGGTCCGGGATGGTCGCTTGGCTGAAGCGCAACCGCGCACGAACGCCCTTGCGCAGTTCCTGCAGGCGGCCATCGCCGGTGAGGTCCACGGCCAGGTCGCGACCGTCGAACAGGCGTACATCCTTCGCATCGCTTGGGCGAGCGGTGAAGCGGGGCAGCCGGATCGCCAACTGTGCCTGAGTGGGGCTGCCGGCCTTCAGCTCGCCATGCGCACTGGCCGTGCCGGCCAGCCGCACGCCAGCGACCTCGGCCACGGCGGCAGCCGAAGGGATGTCCACGGTACTGCCTTCGATCAGTTCGCCATTGCGCAGGCGCAGATCTGCTTTCAGGGTGCCGCCGCCATCCAGCTGCAGCCACGGCTTGCGCACGAACAGGGCAGGGATCCAGTTGAGCGAGGTGAAGGCCCATTCGCCACGCACAGTGCCGGAGCTGCGCTCCAGCAGCTGGGCAGGGTGCTGGAAGGGAATCTCGCGCCCGGTGATGTGCAGGTCGGCATCGATGCCGGCGGCCGAATCCGGACGTGGCGGCAGGCGGGCCTGCAGGCGCAGGTCGTTGGCCACATTGAGCCGCAGGGCCAGCACGCCGCGATTGGGCGCGCCATCGCCGAGGAAGAGCGGCACCTGCCAGAGCGCGCGGTCACCGGGTTGCAGTTGGCCGTCGATCATGTGAACTGCCAGTTGCAGGCGGCCGGGCACCGGCGAGCTGGAGATGCGCGGCGTCTGCGCGTCCGTATCCATGCGCAGGCCCTGGCTGCGCGCGTCCACCTCAAGTTGCGCATGCAGCAGTTTCAACTTGGCCAGGCCGGGCGCCTGGTCGCGATAGTGGCGCGGATAGCTGAAGCGCGCGGTCAGATCCATGTCGCCCAGCAGCTGCACGCCGTCATAGCTGGTGTCTGCCTTGCTGAACGAGACCTCGGAATCGAACAGTTCGGACGGGCCGCCGCGCAGCTGCTTGAGGAACCCGACCGTGCCCTGGCCCTTGCCGATGATCAGCAGCTTGCCGAGCCGGGCACTGCGAATGCTGTCGCTGTGGATGGCGTCGAAGCGCAGGGTCCAGCCCTGGTCGCTACGCGGCGGTGACGGAATGGCGTCCTCGACGCGACTGATCTCGGCCGACACGCCAGTGGCCTGCAATCGCGGAACCCGCACTTCTCGGCGGAACAGGGGCAGGACCGCCAAGCGAGCGCTGGCATGCTCGGCGTGCAGTACGTAGACGGTATGGTTGACGTGCCCGCGCATGTGCACGTTCCAGGCAATGACGTGGCCCGGCAGCAGCGTGATGGCCGGGCCGGTCGTCATCACGAACTTGTGCGGCTTGCGGTTGGTGACCTGGTCGAACAGCGGGGTGTTGAGGAAGATGTTGCCGGCGAGCAGGTAGGCAGCGTACACGACAAGCAGAATGCGCACCGTGAGGCGCGCATGGCGAGGCCATTGAGGGTAGCGAACGGAAATCAGCGGCTTCAACCTTCATCACATGGGTAGCCAGCGCACTATTGCGAAGTGTTGGGTTGCACCGTGTGAATGCGGGTGTGGAGGCGGCCTGAAGCCGGCTACCTGGAGCAATTAGGTGGCACTTGGAATAAGTGCAATGCTTTTTTCCGGGATTATCAACCCAATGGCGGCGGCCTACGCTTTGCCTGCCGAATCCAATCCCCTGGAGAACTGAAATGAGCACCCAACAGACCGTCAGTTTCAAGAACCGTAGCTGGGATGTCGCCGCCACCCTGCGCTTTCCGGAAGGCTTCGACCCTGCCAGCAAGTACGCTGCCATCGTCTGCGCGCACCCGATCAGCAGCTGCAAGGAGCAGACGTCGGGCGCCATCTACGGTGAGGCACTGACCGCCGCTGGTTTCATCACTCTCGCTTTTGACGCCTCCACCCAGGGCGCCAGCGGCGGTGAGCCCCGCTTCATGGAAGATCCCGCTACCCGAGTAGAGGACTTCCGCTGTGCCATGGATTACCTGATGACGCTGCCGTACATCGATGAAGACCGTGTTGGCGTGCTGGGCGTCTGCGGCGGCGGTGGCTATGCGGTGAGCGCGGCCACTACCGACCACCGTTTCAAGGCAGTCGGCACGGTGGTGGCTGCCAACTATGGCCGGCTGATGCGTGAAGGTGACATGTCGCCGGATGCTGCGTTGAAGACGTTGGAAGCGCTGGGCAAGCAGCGCACTGCCGAGGCACGGGGTGCTGAGCCGTTGATCGTGGGCTACATTCCCGGCTCTGAAGCGGAGCGCGAAGCCGCTGGAATCAACGACATCGACATCGTCGAGGCGGTGCGGTACTACTGCACGCCGCGTGGCCAGCAGCCGGGCTCGCCGAACAAGCTGCGCTTCACCAGCACCGGCGCCGCCCTGAGCTGGGATGCCTTTGCGTTCACCGAGCATCTGCTGACTCAGCCGCTGCACATCGTCATCGGCGGTGTGCCCGGTGGCTTCGGTTCGTATCGGGACGGCCTGGAGCTGTATGCAAGGGCGCGTTCGGCGCAGAAGAGCATCCAGATCGTGGCCGGCGCCAGCCACTACGAGCTGTATGACCAGCAAGCAGCCACCACCCAGGCGCTGCAGCAGCTGATTCCGTTCTACCGGACGCATCTTGGCGCTTGATGCAACAAGGCCAACCAGAGCAGCCTACGTCCCGCCGGCCCATTTCAGGCCGGCGGGACGTTTGCTTTACAGCTGGATCGGCACTGTAGCGGCGCCCTCGAACGCGGTATCGATACCGCGCTCACGCCACCTGGCCAGATCGGCCTGGCGGTTGGCCAGGGTGGTCTCCCAGATCGAATAGGCATCCGCACCCAGCATCAGCCGCACCGGCGGGTCATTGCTGGCTACAACGTCCAGCATGCGCTGTGCGGCCTTTGCCGGGTCACCCATCTGCTGCCCGGAGGATGATTCCAGGTAGGTTTCGAATGGCTCCACAACCGGCCGATAAGCATCGATGCGGTGTGCTGGCCGCATGTTGGCATCACCGGCGAACTCGGTGCGGAATGCGCCCGGTTCCACCAGAGTCACCCGGATGCCGAGCGGCTTTGCTTCGATCGCCAGTGCTTCGGTCCAGCCTTCGATGGCGAACTTCGCTGCACAGTAGGGGCCGGCCGCGTTCATTGCCACCAGCCCGGCAATGCTGCTGACAGTGAGAATGTGGCCAGCGCCCTGCTTCCGCATCTGCGGCAACACGGCGCGACTCATTTCGGCAGCAGCGAAGAAGTTCAGTTCCATCTGCTCGCGCAGCTGTTCCAGGCTGAATTCCTCGCAGGCGCCCACCACACCGCGGCCAGCCACATTGGCCAGCACATCGATGCGCCCGAAGCGTTCGATGGCCTCGGCCACGGCACGTGCACGGCCATCGGCATCGTTCACGTCAAGCGCCAGCGGCAGGACGTGGTCCTCATGGCCTGCGGCGATCGCGCGAAGGCGGCCCAGCCGCCGCGCGGTAAGGATGGCGCGGTCACCCCGGGCAATGACCGCTTCGGAAAGGGCCTTGCCCAGGCCGGATGACGCACCGGTGATGAACCAGACACGTGGTTGTTGTGTATTCATTGGAGAATCCTGCGGAATGTTGTGCAACACGCGATCAGATGATGGTCAATCCACCGTCGACCACCAGTTCGGCACCGATGACGTAGGACGCGTCATCGCTGGCAAGGAACAGCGCGGCCTTGGCGATTTCCTCCGAAGTGCCGACGCGGCCGATCGGAATGCCCTTGAGCAGGCTTTCCAGGAGTTGCGGATCCCCGGTGAAATGGGTGGCCATCGGCGTGTCGATCAGCCCCGGGTAGATGCCGTTGACGCGGATGCCGCGGCGGGCGAAATCGACGGCGGCGGCCTTGGTCAGATGACGGCTGCCGCCCTTGGAGGCGCTGTAGCCCGGCGGCACGTCGGGGAAGACGATGATGCCGGAGGCAGACGAGATGTTGATGATCGCGCCACTGTGCTGCAGTTCCATCTGCGGCGTGACCGCCTTGATGCCATGGAACTGGCTGGTCAGATTGACGTCGATGACGTGGCTGAAGTCCTCGGCCGTGGCGTTGTCCCAGCGGCCGTCGCGCGGCCCCGGCGTGCCGGCGTTGTTGACCAGGATATCGATGCGGCCATGGCGCTCGATTGTGGTGGCGGCCACCTCGGCCCATTGTTCGGGCCGGGTCACATCCAGGAACGCCGATGTTGCACGATGGCCCTGGGCGGTGAGGTCCTGCACCAGTGCGTCAAGGTTCTGTTTGCGGTCGGGGGTGCCGGTAGCAACAACGACGGCGCCTTCGCTGGCGAAGACCCGGGCGATGACCGCACCCATGCCGGTGCCGCTGCCGGCGCCGGTGATGATGGCGACTTTGTCCTGCAGGCGTTTCATGGGCAATTCCTGTGTCTGATCGGGAGCGGGGCGGTGATGTGCCGCCATGGAATGCACGATAGGCCCGGGGTTCTGTACGATCCATGCCGTGGCGTTCGCCTGACTTCTTCGAGCGTACGGAAATGAGCGCTGATCCGCTGTCCGATGTGTTGTCACTGCTGCAGCCAAGCAGCCAGTTCTTTGCCGGATTCGATGCCGCCGGCGACTGGGCATTCGATTTCCCGGCGCACGAAGGCATCAAGTTCACGGCAGTCATGGGGGGCGGCTGCTGGGGCCGCGTCGAGGGTGAGCCCGCACTGTTCCACTTCGAAGCCGGCGACTGCTTCCTGCTCAACAGCCGCTGCCGGTTCGTGCTCGCTTCGGATCCTGCAGTGGCCATCGCCAGCGGCGAGCCCATCATCGAAGCGGCGGCGCGGCAGGGCGTTGTCACTCACAACGGGGGAGGAGAGACCTTCCTCATCAGCGGCCGATTCGCGTTTCCCGGGCGGCATGCCGCCGTGCTGTTCGATGCGCTGCCACCCCTGATCCATGTGCCACGTGCTTCGGGACAAGCAGGCGTGCTGCGCTGGGCGCTGGATCAATGGGCCAATGAACTGCACGCGCCGCAGCCGGGCGCAGGGTTGATGTCCACCCATCTGGCCCATCTCATGCTGGTACAGGTGCTGCGCCTGCACCTGGCTACCCCGGGCCGGGTGCCGAAGGGCTGGTTCCTGGCCCTGACCGACAGCCACATCAGCCTGGCCCTCGGGGCGATGCACGCAGCTCCGGCCCAGTCTTGGACGCTGGAGTCACTGGCGCGTATCGCAGGGGTTTCGCGCACGGTGTTCGCGCAGCGCTTCAAGGCACTGGTCGGGCACACGGCAATGGACTATCTGTCACGTTGGCGGATGCTGCTTGCGGCGGACCGGCTGTCCCATGGCGCCGATGCCGTGTCCAGTATTGCCTTTGCCGTGGGCTACGAATCGGAGAGTGCGTTCAGTACTGCGTTCAAGCGCATCATGGGGCAGGCGCCCGCGCAGTATCGCAGGCAGGCCACCTCGCCCAGGTAAGCGGTGTCAGGTCGTGCGCCGGCGAGGCCTGGCCGGTGCACGCTGGGTGGCGGCACGTGTCGCACTCGTTGCGCTGCGCTTCCTGCTGTCTTCCAGGTTGTCACGCAACGCTTGCAGCAACAGTGTGAACACCGGCGAAGCCAAGCGCCGGTTCGGGTAGTAGAGGTGATACCCCTCGTAAGTCTTGCGCCACTCGGTCAGCGCCTCGACCAGCTCTCCTGACGCCAGCCAGTCCTGCACGTAATGCAGTGGCAGATAGGTAAGGCCGACGCCCTGCAAAGCTGCATCGCGCATGGCCGAAATACTGTTGACCACCACCTGGCCTTCGGACTTCACCCGGTGGTCGCGGCCGGCGCGAGTGAATGTCCAGGCATAGATCTCGCCATGGGTGGGCAGGCGCAGGTTCACGCACTGGTGCTCCACCAGCTGCTGCGGCTGTTGGGGTGCCGGGTGGCGGGCGAAGTAGGCCGGTGATGCCACCACCACCATCGGTATCGGCAGGCTGATCGGCACTGCGATCATGTCCTTGGCAACCAGGCCGCCGCGGCGCACGCCGGCATCGAAGCGGCCGCTGACGATGTCGGTCAACCCGTAGTCGGTGGTGATTTCCACACGGATGTCGGGGTAGTCCGGTACCAGCCGGGCGATGGCGGGCATCAGTACAGCGTGCACGGCATATTCGTCTGCGGTCAGGCGCAGGGTGCCGGCGGGCTTGTCGCGCAGTTCACCGATGCGGGCCAGCCCGGCTTCCAGTTCGTTCATGGCCGGGCCGATGAGTCCGAGCAGGCGCTCGCCGGCCTCGGTCAGGGCCACGCTGCGGGTGGTGCGAGCGAACAGGCGCAGCCCCAGGCGGGTTTCCAGCCCGCGGATGATCTGGCTGAGCGAAGACTGGGTGATGCCCAGCCGGATTGCGGCGCGGGTGAAGCTTGCCTCTTCGGCAACCATCAGAAAGGCCGAGAGATCCTTGAGGTGACTGCCTGCCATTGGGTGATCCTGCTTATAAGTCCATTACGATTTTTGCGGATTATCACCGCGCCATGCCAGCCCTATCGTAGCTGTCATTCCACACAACGTGGACAGCAACCTGTGAGGACGGCAATGAAAGCAGTGCAATTCCCCAATGGCAACATCACCATGGCCGGCCAGCTGCATGTGCCGGAGCACGCCGCACTGTCGGCCCGTCATCCGGCCATCGTGGTCGTTCACCCGGCCGGTGGCGTGAAGGAGCAGACCGCAACGGTGCATGCGGCCAGCCTGGTCAAGCAGGGCTTCGTGGTGTTGACCTTCGATGCCTCCTGCCAGGGCAACAGCACCGGCGCACCGCGCGGCAATGAGAACCCGTATGCGCGTGTGGCCGATATCAGCGCGGCGATTGACCTGCTGGTCACGCTGCCGATCGTCGACGCCGATCGGATCGGTGTGCTCGGTATCTGTGCCGGTGGCGGCTATGCGGCACACGCCACGATGAACGATCGCCGCATCCGCGCGGTGGGCACCATCAGTGCCGTCAATTACGGCCAGATGTTCCGCCAGGGTTGGGATGGCGATGCCGATCCCCGGAATTCAGTCGCGCTGCTTGACGCCGCAGCGCAGGCCCGCAGCCGTCAGGCCGAGGGCGGACAGCTCCAGTACCAGGATGCGCTGCCAGCCAACCGCGAAGCGGCCACACACCCGGACTTTGCCGAAGCCTTCGACTACTACCGCACACCGCGTGGCCAGCATCCGAACGCCACTGGGCTGTTCCCGCTGCAGAACCTGGCCGAACTGGTGGGCTACGACGCCTTCAACAACGCGGAACTGTTCCTCACCCAACCGTTGCTGGCGATCGCCGGCAGCGAGGCCGGCACCCGCTGGATGAGCGAAGAGCTGCACCAGCGCGCGGCCAGCACCGACAAGCACCTGCTGATCCTGGCCGGTGGTACCCACGTGGCGCTGTACGACCAGCCCGAATTCGTGGCGCGTACGGGCGCGGCACTGGGCGAGTTCTACCACCAGGCGCTGGTTGCGCGCTGAGCACGCCAGTACGGCGTTTCGTTGAATTACTCAAGGATCTGCAGATGAAAACCCAGGCCTACGCTGCGCTGTCGGCAACTACGCCAATGGTGCCGCACACCATCGAACGTCGTGAACTGCGTGACGACGATGTCGCTATCGAAATTCTCTACAGCGGCGTCTGCCATTCGGATCTGCACATGGTCCGCAACGACTGGGGCAGGGCGATCTACCCGGTCGTGCCTGGCCACGAGATCATCGGTCGTGTGGTGGCCACCGGCGCGTCCGCGCATCGCTTCAAGGCAGGTGATGCGGTGGCTGTCGGCACCTTCGTCGACAGCTGCGAGCACTGCGACCAGTGCCACAAGGGCGAAGAGCACATGTGCCGCGAGGTGCTGACCGAGACCTACAATGGCCTGGACCGCGTCACCGGCCAGCCGACCCTGGGGGGCTATGCGCGGCACATTGTGGTGAAGGAGGCCTTCGTGCTGCGCGTGCCCGAAGGATTGGACCTGTCTCGGGCCGCACCGCTGCTGTGTGCCGGCATCACCACGTATTCGCCGCTGCGCACCTGGAACGTTGGTCCCGGCAGCCGGGTGGCCGTGGTTGGCCTGGGCGGGCTGGGCCACATGGCGGTCAAGCTGGCGATCGGACTGGGCGCACACGTCACCGTCATCAGCCGCTCCCGCGCCAAGCAGGCCGACGCGCTTGCTCTGGGTGCAGAGGCACTCCTGCCGACCGACGATGCGCAGGCATTGGCGGCTGCGGCTTCCAGCTTCGACCTGATCGTCGATACCGTACCGACCAAGCACGACATCAACCCGTACATTCCGCTGCTGGATATCGACGGCACGCTGGTGGTCGTCGGGCAACTGGGCGATCTGCAGGAGCCGTTCACCGTGCCCATGATCATGGGCCGCCGCCGCGTAGCAGGCTCGATGATCGGCGGAATCCGCGAGACCCAGGAAATGCTGGATTTCTGTGCGCGACAACAGATCCTGCCGGACTGCGAGCTGATCCGCATGGACCAGATCAACGAGGCCTTTGATCGGCTTGAGCGTGCCGACGTGCGTTATCGCTTCGTCATCGACATGTCCACGTTGGCCTGAGGGCCCACGGTAGAGCGGACGAGGAGCACAGCATGCGCACGGCATTGATCATTGGTGGTTCGCTGGCGGGATTGTCAGCGGCCCTGGCATTGGCCAACGTCGGCGTGGCCTCCACCGTGCTCGAACGAACACCGGCGCGCGGGCGCGCCGGTGTGGCCATCCGCGCCGGCGGCACTGCCTTGCGGATGGCATTCACTGTACCGGCGAGCCAGCAGGTGGTGGATGCATTGGGCGGCGATGCCATCGAACAGGCCGTGCTGCCGCATGCGTGGTGGGACGTCTACAGTGCGCTCCGCCAGGCGGCCAGCGTCGAGCCCGGCATCACGCTGGTGGATGGCGAGGCGGTGGTTGCCGTTGGTGAGCGGGTTGACGCGGCATGGGCGCGTAGCACAGAAGGGCGGGAGTGGACGGCCGACCTGCTGATCGGGGCCGATGGGCATCGGAGCGTGGTTCGACGGTGCGTCGCCCCGGAGCAGCCCGAGGCCTCCTACGCAGGCTATCTGGCGTGGCTGGGGCAACTGGACGTGCCACCCCGGAACGCGCGTGCGCTGAGCGGTGTCGAGTTTCATTCGGCCGGCCACGATGTGCTGGCCATCTACCCGTTGCTGGAGGCTGCACACGCCATCCCGCGACGCGTGGGTTGGGCGTGGTTCGAAGCGCGCAGCACCCGGCTGTTGCAGACCCTCGGGGCGGTCTGCGAGGACCGGGTGCGGTTCACGCCGACGGCGGACGCAGTGCCCGCAGACGCGCGCATTGCGTTGGCCAATCGTGCGCGGGTGCAGTGGCCTGCACCGTGGGGCAAGGCACTTTCGCGGGCGATCCGGCAGGCGGGCGCGCTGCCGATGCCCATCTCCGAATACGTCCCCACGCAGGTCGCGCGCGGGCGCCTGGCCCTGGTGGGGGACGCTGCGCATGCGCAATCGCCGATGACCGGCGCGGGATTCGCTGAGTCCATGCTCGATGCCCTGCACGTGTCACGGGCGTTACGCCTGGAACCCGACGTGGTGGACGCCCTGGCGCTCTACCAGCAACGGCGCCTGCTCCACATGCGCGAGCAGGTGCTGCAGGGCCAGGTCTTCGGGCGCTCCTTCCGCGACGCCACTTCGCCGGGTGCGGCGCGCCAGCGCTGGGCCTGACTTCATTCCGAACCGAGACAGAAACATGTTCAGTCACGTAACCCTTGGCAGCAACGACCTTGTGCGGTCCCGTCGCTTCTACGACGCCGTAATGGGGGTACTGGGCGCCCGCCCGGCACTCAGCCTCAACTTCAATTCCGAGCGCATCCTCTACCAGCACGCAGGTAGCCTGCTGGTGCTGGCCACGCCGCTGAACGGCGAAGCTGCCTCGGCGGCCAATGGCGGCACCATCGGCCTGCTCATGGCCAGCCCGGCACAGGTGGATGCCTTCCATGCTGCGGCGCTGGCCAACGGTGGAACCTCGTGCGAGGAACCGCCCGGTGTGCGCGAGACTCCGGCGGGCTCGCTGTATCTGGCCTACCTGCGTGACCCGGACGGCAACAAGCTGTGCGCGTTCCATACGCTGGCCGATTCCGCTCCCACGCTTGACACTGCGGGGGCGTCGTCGTGATGAGCCCTCAGCGCCCCCTGAACTCCGGCTTCGACCGGACGAGTTCCGCAGCCGATGTGGTGCAGGGTATCGATCTGCGCGGCAAGCTGGCTATCATCACTGGCGGCCACGGTGGCCTCGGCCTGGAAACCACCCGGGCCCTGGCCAGCGCCGGCGCAGACGTGCTGGTACTTGCGCGCAACCCGACGGCGGCCCGGGCCACGCTGGCCGATGTTCCCGGGGTGGAGGTGGACATGCTTGATCTTGCAGACCAGGCCAGCGTGCGTGCCTGTGCCGAGCGCTTCGTCGCCAGCGGACGCAGGGCGGATATCGTGATCTGCAATGCCGCGGTCATGGCCAACGATGAATCGCGCGTGTGCAACGGTTGGGAATCGCAGTTCGGCACCAACCACCTGGGTCATTTTGCATTGGTCAATCTGCTGTGGCCGGCCATTGCGCGAGGTGCCCGCATCGTTTCGCTGTCCTCGATGGGACATCACTATTCGCCCATGCGCTGGACGGACCTGCAGTTCGAAACGGGGTACGACAAGTGGCTGGCCTATGGGCAGTCCAAGACCGCCATCGCGCTGTTCGCGCTGCACCTGGATGTGCTCGGTTGCACCGCTGGCGTGCGTTCCTACTCGGTCCATCCGGGCAAGATCCACACGGCGCTGCAGCGCCACATGGCACTGGAAGAAATGCAGGCATTGGGCTGGCTTGATGCAGAGGGCCGGTTGATCGACCCCAGTTTCAAGACGTCCGCTCAAGGTGCGGCGACCACGGTGTGGGCGGCCACATCGTCGCTGCTGGATGGCATCGGTGGGGTGTACTGCGAGGACTGCGACGTCGCATGGGAGGAAGACCTTCCCGTCCCGAGCGAAGGGGGTGTTCGCCCGTATGCGGTGGACGCCGCGCAGGCAGAACGCCTGTGGCGGCTGTCGGCCGAGCTGACCGGTATCAATGCTTTTGCTGGCGTGACGTCAGGCGCGGAGTGATGTCGCAGGCACGCGCTCCCTTGGCCGAACGGCTGCGCCCGGTATCGCTTGCCGGCGTTGTCGGGCAGTCCCATCTGCTGGCGGATGGACAGCCGCTGCAGCGGGCACTGGAAGCAGGCCTGCCACGTTCGATCATCCTGTGGGGGCCGCCGGGGTGTGGCAAGACCAGTATCGCGCAACTGCTACTGGGGGCATCGGGGCATCGCCACACATCGCTGCCTGCAGCGGTGATGACGCCCTCCGAACTGGGCCGGGCGCTGGCCGTGGCCAGCCACCAGGCAGGCCGCGGCCACCTGCTGTTCGTCGACGAGGTTCATCGTCTGGACCGTGCCACGCAGGATGTGCTGGTACGTCATCTGCAGGGCAACGACGCTCGCTTGCTTGCTGCCACCACCGAGAATCCGTCGTTCCAGTTGCGACCGTCACTGCTTCAGCGCTGCGACGTTCATGTACTGCAGCCGCTGCAGCCGATCCACATCATCGGACAACTGCGGCGTGCGCTGGTGGATGGGATGCAGGGGCTGGCCCACTGCGATCTGAAGATCGACGACGACGTTCTGGGCGCCATCGCCGTTCGCGCTGATGGAGATCTGCGCAGGGCGCTGAATGCTCTGGAGATCCTGGCGGATCTGGCGCCCGCGGATGGTCGGATCCCACATTCGTTGCTCGATGACGCGCTGCCCCGCCAGGTGCGCCGCTTCGACAAGCAGGGTGAATTGTTCTACGACCAGATATCCGCGGCGTTCAAGTCGGTGCGCAGCACGAATCCCGACGCGGCCCTGTACTGGATCTGCCGGATGCTGGATGGAGGCTGTGATCCGCGGTACCTGGCACGCAACCTGAGCAAGATGGCCATCGAGGACATCGGCCTGTCCGACCCGAGAGCGCAGACCAGGGCCTTGGAGGCCTGGAAGGTACTGGAGCGATTCGGCGACGAACTGGGCGCGGTCGCACTGGCCAACACGGCCCTGTACCTGGGGGCCACCCACAAATCCAACGCCACGGTGATGGCATGGCTGAACGCGCGCTCGCGCAGCGGGTCACCTGCGGACGCTGGCTGAGTGATCGCGGTCAGACACGCATGGCCTGAGCGTTGCTCGCGGCGCTTAATGACCTGAACACGACGCTTGCGGCCATGGCATGGAATCCAACGCCAGCCGCAGCTGTTTCAACCCGCGCACGATGTGCGCCTCAACAAGGTGAATGTGAGATGCAACTTGGTATCCAGAACAAGGTCGCCGTGGTTACCGGTGCGACCCAGGGCATCGGTTATGCCATCGCCAGCACGTTGCTGGCGGAGGGCGCTACGGTGGTTGTGAATGGCCGCAGGAGCGACCAGGTGGACCAGGCTGTTGCGCGGCTGAAGGCCGAGCACGGCGACGCAGCACCGGTGCAGGGCGTGGTTGCGGACCTGGCCAGCGCGGCAGGTTGCAACGTGCTGCTGGCACAGGTGCCGGCGTGCGACATCCTGGTCAACAATGCCGCTGTCTTCGAAACCGCAGACTTCTTCGAGATTGCCGATGACACGTGGGACACCTACTGGGCGGTGAACATCATGGCTGGCATGCGCCTTGCGCGTTCGTACCTGCCGGCCATGGCAGGCAAGGCCTGGGGCAGGGTGGTCTTCATCGGCTCGGAGTGCGGCATCAGCACGCCTCCCGACATGTTGCACTACGCAACCACCAAGACCGCACTGCTGGGTCTCTCGCGTGGCATGGCCAAGCGCATGGCCGGTACTGGCGTGACCGTCAACGCGGTGCTGCCGGGGCCGACCCTGAGCGAAGGTGTGGAGGCGATGTTGCAGGATGAGATCCGCCGGACCGGCAAGAGCATCGAGGAGCAGGGCGCGACGCTGGTGAAGGCCATGCGGCCTTCGTCGATCACCGAGCGCTTCCAGACTGCGCAGGAAGTGGCCAACCTGGTGGCCTACACATGCTCAAGCCTCGCATCCGGCACTACCGGCGCCGCGCTGCGTGCGGATGGTGGCGTGGCTGACACGCCATTCTGATGCACCTGGCTGCCGCCGTCAGTCCGCATCGATACTGGTGCGGACCTGGCGGCGATAGCGGCCAGGTGCGACGTCCATCACCCGGGTAAAGGCTGCGATGAAGGAGAACTCGGAGCTGTAGCCCACGTCTGCCGCGATGCGTGCCAGCGTCTGCTGGGTGCTGCGCAGGCGGGAGGCGGCCAACAGCATGCGCCAGTTGGTCAGGTACTCGATGGGCGAAACACCCATCAGCTGCTTGAAGCGGCCGGCGTAGACCGTGCGTGACATGGCCGCGATGCTGGCAAGATCGTCCAGACGCCAGGAACGGGCCGGCTCGCCGTGCATGGCGCGGATGCTGTCGGCGATACGTGGGTCGGTCATGGCCTGCATCCAGCCGGGCGGCAGGGCAGGGTGCTCGGAGGACAGGAACAGGCGGAGCATCTCCACCAGCATCAGATGGGCAAGGTGCTCGACCACCAGCGCAGCCCCCGGGCGTGGCTGTACCAGTTCTTCGGCAAGGCGGGCCAGCGCACGGCGCAGCAGGATGGCCTCGCTGTCGCCATGTGACACCTGCACGATACCGGGCAAGGGGTCGAGGACGCGCACCGCATCGGTATCGGCGAAGCGGAAGCTGCCGCTGACGATCAGGTGGTCGCCGCCACCGTGCAGCGTCCTGCGGCCAGTGGCTTCGAGGTCGAGCACCGAGGCGGCATCAACAGGGGCGAGTTGAGGGTCGCTGCACAGGACATACGAGCCGGCTTTGCTGAGCAGGAAGCAGTCACCTTCCTGCAGGCGCTGCGGCTGTTGGCCGCCATCTGCGGAGATCCAGCATTTCCCGCGCTCGACGGCACAGAACTTGATGCCCTGCCGGTTGGGAAAACGCAGTGACCATGGGCCCGCCACATCCAGCGCTGCGGTACGCGTATGGGTGGGGCGGAGCAGGGTTAGTACTTCAGACAGAGGATCCATGCACCAGAACGGCAACAGAAGGGCCGCACATAGCGTACCGCGCCAACCCCGTCTCCGGCGCGAAGCGGGCGGACGAATGCACATCAACCACGAACGGTGGCGAATGGTACAGCCCGTGTTCCGTTCCTAGAATTTCCGGCTGGACGTGCCGGTCGCCGGCCTGCGTCCCGGTCCATCTTTCCACCTCGGCGGCATGGTGCTTGCCGCCCTGCGCCTTCCGGGCCCTTCCTCGTGAACCCACTTCCAGAATCGCGGTGGCCGGCATGAATGCGGCGGCCACCCTGTTGTTCGCATTGAAGCTCTATGTGGCCTGCATGTTGGCGTTCGTCGCCTCCGTGCACCTCGGGCTGGAGCAGAATTACTGGGCCAGCGTGACCTGCGTCGCGTTGGCCAATCCAATCTCGGCCAATGTCCGCTCCAAAGCGCTGTACCGTCTACTGGGCACCCTCGGTGCCGGCGTGACTGCGCTGGCCATCGGCGGCCTGTTCGGCATTCTTTCCTTCCCAGTGGTGCTGGCCAGTGGTGTGGTTGCCACGCTGGGCTTCACCGTGGCGGCGGCCAACCGCACCCCACGGGCATATGCGCTGCAGTTGTTTGCCGTCACGTTGTGCCTGATCGCCGTGGGCAACGTGGAACACCCGGGGCGCCTGTTCGACATCGCGCTGCTGCGCGTCACCGAGATCTGCATCGGCATCGCCGCGATCACCCTGGTGGACGGCCTGGCGCCAACCGCGTTGGGCCCTTCGGTGAGAACCCGACTGCGCCGCTGGTTGCCAGAGGTCGGGCAGTGGCTGGATGACGCGGTCGCTGGCAACGTGGCCACGGACGTGGCTGCGCAGCATCGGCTCAAGGCCGTGGCCGACCTTTCGGCGCTCTCGTTGGTGGCCGAGCAGCTGCGTTTCGACAGCACGGTAAGCAATCGCCAGCACCGGCTGCTGTTTGCGCTGCAGCGGCGGCTGGCGCGTCTTGTGCCCTTGATCGGAGCGTTGGAAGCGACGACCGCGGGCAGCTCGCGCCTGCATGACCCGGCCTGGCGCGCGCGCATCGTGGCAACCCGCCAGCGCGACCTGGCGCGTGCACGGCAGGCATGGACCGATATCGAGGTGCTGGATGATGCCCTGGAGAAGGGTGACCCGCTGCCGCCGCATCTGGAGCGCAGCCTGGCCACGAGCCAGCCACTGCCGCTCGCGCCGGATCATCATCACGCACTCCGCATCGGCGGTGGCTGCGCCCTCGCGTATGCGCTGATCTGCCTGCTGTGGTGGGCCACCGGCTGGGCACAGGGGCCGAACATGCTGATCATGGGTACCGTGACGCTGGCCTTCTTCGGCATCTTCGATGGTGCCAACCTGGCCGCGATGAAGTTCGGTCGCTTCGCCGCGTTGTCGGTCGCGTTGTCGGTGGTACTGGGATACCTGCTTCTACCCATGGCCCAGAGCTTCTCTGGATTCGCACTTGCCTGTGCACTGGTGATCCTGCCATTGGCGGTGTGGAGCATCGAGGAGCCGCTGGCGATCCTGCTGCTGGCGCTGACACTCAGTAATGCAGGTCTGGCCAGTCACTACCAGCCCCAGGACTTCGGCACCTTCCTGGACATGGCCGCGGGAACCCTGATCGGCATCTTTATCGGCTTCTTCTGCCTGCTGCTGGTCAAGCGCATGGGCGCCGAAGCGGCCTCGAAGCGATTGCAGGAGGACGGGCGGCAGGACCTGGCGACGCTGGGCCGGACCGCGGGTCGCGACGTGGAGGACGCCTTCCTTGAGCGCGATCTCGATCGCATCGGGCAGCTTGGCGCCCGTGCCACAGGCGCGAATGCGGTGGCGGCAGCGCACCTGTTTCGGCAGCTTCGCCTGGGACACAGCCTGGTGCACCTGCAACGTGCCACCCACTATGTGGCAGGGATCGAACGCGACTTGCTGGATGCGCTGATGCGTCGACTCCACCGTGAACTGGCGGGCGCAGCGTCGCCCGGAATGCTGGGCGATCACCTCGACCGGGTGCTGCGACGCGACATCCTGCTGGGCAGCCCTGAAGGCGACGCACTGACCGATGCACTGGTTCACCTGCGCCTGGCCCTGGAGCCGGTGCCGGCGCAGAACGGAGAGGCAGCATGATCGGAGAGCTCGACCTGGCTGGACTGTTTGTCTCGCCGTTGCTGCCGTGCCTGCTGATCGGATTCGTGCTGCGCATTGCGTTGTCGCGCGTGCTGGATCGGATTGGCGCCTATCGGCTGCTCGGCAATCGCCCTCTGTTCGACCTGTCGCTGCTGGTGATGCTCGTCGGCGCGCTCATGGTTCTCTTTCCGCTTGTCTGGCGCACATCGTCATGAAGAATCTGCAACCCCTGCTGCTTGCCGTTGCCCGGCAGGCCCTTACCCTCATGTTCAGTGCCATTGCTGCGTTCGTGGCCTGGCACATCTACAGCTACTACATCAGTGCGCCACAGACCCGTGACGGCAAGATCCGCGCTGACGTGGTGGCATTGGCCACCGAGGTCTCCGGCCGCGTCTCTGAAGTACATGTGAGAGACAACCAGCAGGTGCAGCGTGGGCAGGTCCTGTTCGTGCTGGACCGTGACCGCCTGGCCAATGCCCTGGAACGGGCGGACGCCGCGGTGGCACTGGCTGCGGAGCGATCCCGCTCTGCGCGCCGTGAGGCGTCGCGCTACGGTGGATTGGTCGGCGTAGCATCCGACCAGGACATCGCTGCCCGCCGCACGCAGGCTGAAGAGGCGGCGGCCAGTCATCGCCAGGCCATCGCTGAGCGGGACCTGGCGCGCTTGAATCTTGAAAGCGCTACCGTGCGTTCGCCGGTGAACGGCACCATCAGCAATTTCTCGTTGCGCCCCGGCACCTACGCCAGTGCAGGCCAGCCGTTGGTGAGCATCGTCGACAGCGAGAGCTATCACGTCGCAGGCTACTTCGAGGAAACCAAATTGCCACGCATCCATCCAGGTGCACCGGTCCAGGTTCATGTGATGGGTGAGGCCGCCACGCTTCGTGGCCACGTGGTCGGCCTGGCACCGGGCATCGATGACCGTGAGCGTGTGACTGCAAATGGCACCCTGCTGGCGAACGTCAATCCGACGTTCACCTGGATCCGGCTGGCCCAACGCATTCCAGTGCGGGTCGAACTGGATGAAATCCCTGAAGGGATGGCGATGATCGCGGGGCGCACCGCCACGGTGACCCTGATCGAAGATGATTCGCAGGGGAGGGGCCCATGATGCGCGCCGTTCCCTGTGGGCATGTCGCCCGGTGGGTACTGCCGGTGTGCATCGTGCTGGCCATCAGCGCGTGCCGTACCGCAGGGCCGGACTACCGGCCTCCGAGACCGCCGGCTGCAGGCCTTGGGTTTGCATCGATCGAACCCGTACAGGGAGCGTCGGCGGCCGTCAGCAATGCTCCGTTACCAGAACGATGGTGGCGGCTGTACGACGACCCCGCGCTCGATGCCCTTGTGCAGCACGCCCTTGCCGCCAACACCGATCTGCGGATCTCACAGGCGCGGCTGGAGCAGGCCCGGGCTCAGGCGCGGGAGGTCCGCGCCGCAGCGGGTGTGGGTACTGCTGTCAGTGCCGGGGCAGGTGCCGGCCAGGCTTCCAGCCTCGGAATTGGACCCAGCGCAGGCGTGCATGCCAGTTTCGATGCTGGCATCAGCATCGACTACGATCTTGATCTGGCCGGGCGGGTAAAGCGGCTCCTCGAGGCGCAGGACGCGCAGACCGAGGCCGTCGCTGCGGCGCGGGACCTGGCCACCATCGGTATTGTCAGCGACGTGGTGCGTGCGTACACCGACAGTTGCGCCGCCGGCGCGAGCCAGCAGGTGGCGGCACGTTCCATCCAGCTGCAGGCCTCGGAGCTGGCATTGATCGAGCGTGCATGGAAGGCCGGGCAGCAGCCAGCCATCAATGTGACCCGCGCCAGGGGCTTGCTTGGGCAGCTGCAGGCGCAGATGCCGCCACTACAGGCCGGCCAGCAATCCGCACTGTCACGACTGGCGCTGTTGCTGGGACAGGCACCCTCGCAACTGGATGCGCAGTACCAGCACTGCACCTCGATTCCGACCATGGCCGGTGTGGTGCCAGCGGGCGAGGGCGCCGACCTGATCCGACGACGCCCGGACGTACGTGCGGCCGAGCGTCGACTGGCAGCGGCCACGGCACGGATTGGTGTGGAGACGGCGGGCCTGTATCCCAGTGTGCATCTTGGCTTGAGTGCGGGTGCCACATCGCGTCGACTGGACCATCTGTTCGACGATTCCGCACTGCGCTATTCGGTAGGCCCGCTGGTGTCATGGAGCTTTCCGAACCGCTCCGTGGCACGGGCGAGGATAGACGCTGCCGACGCGGCGTCACGGGCTGAACTGGCCGCCTTCGACGGTACGGTTCTCAAGGCGTTGTCGGAAACAGAGACTGCCGCGGCAGCCTATGCCAAGGCATTGGAAGAGAACGCCGTACTGGTGGATGTGCGCGCGGCGGCCCGACGGGCGCATGCGCAACAGCAGCAGATGCTGAAGGCAGGAACAGTATCGGCATTGGAAGCGCTGGATGTGGCGCGTAGCCTTGCGGCCGCCGAGCAGGCCGTCGCCACCTCCGATGCGACGGTCGCTCGAAGCCGCATCGCCCTGTTCCTGGCGCTGGGAGGAGGGTGGGAGTCGTAAGGAAGGGCCGCAATGCAATCGGGGCCACGGCTGGCCCCGATGCACCGTCTTCTCCTCAGGCAAGACGAACGCGCGGTTGAACGCAGCCGTTCAAGCGTTCGGCCATCCACAGCAGGGTCGCCTTGCGGAAGCCGTGCAGCGCATGCTGGTGGCGGCGATAGAGCAGCGCATGGCTGAGATGTGCGAATCGCCCCTTGATTGACGCGCCACGGAAGAATCCGAAGTCTCCCAGCGTGCCAAAGGCGTTGTAGTCGCTGATCGAAACGAGTGCACCGAAGTCACGGAACACGAATTCGGGAAGCGGCCGGCCCTCCAGCCAGGCCGGAAGGTGACGGGCCAGATGCTGTGCTTGCTGGGTGGCCACCTGCGCCGTGGGTGGCAGGGCGCAGGTGGCACCAGCCAAGGTCAGGCTTGCGGCATCCCCGAGCACGAAGACCGTGTCGTCCATTGTGGATTGCAGGTTGGGGCGCACCCGTACCTGATTTGCGTGATTGAGCTCCAGTCCATCCAGTCCCTCTGCAAACGTGATGCCTTTCACCCCAGCCGCCCAGACCATGAGGTCGGCTGGAACCAGGTTGCCATCGGCCTGACGGAAGCCTTCGGCCTCGGCGGCGATCACGGATGCCCCGGTCAGGACCTGGAAACCGATGTGGCGCAACTGGTGTGTGGCCGACGATGAGATCGCTGGGGTAAATGCCTGCAGGATGCGCGGGCCTCCCTCAAGCAGGGTCAGATCCAGGCGATCACGCAGGGTAGGGTCTGCATAGCTGGAAGCGAGTTCCAGCAACCGACTCAGTTCCGCAGCCAGCTCCACACCGGTGGCACCGCCCCCGACGATGGCCACACGTAGGCGCTCGTCCTGGGCCATGGCACGCATCACCCGGGTTCGAAGTGCATCGTTGAAGACTTCGGCCTGGGCCAGGCTGTCGATGAAGTGGCAGTGCTCGCGGACGCCGGGTGTGCCGAAATCATTTGCATGGCTGCCCATGGCGAGGATGAGCACGTCGTAGGGGATTCGATGCGCAGGTACCCGCAACTCTCCGTCGGGTGAGCGCAGGTCGCCGATAAGGACTTCCCGCGATTCCCGGTCCAGGCCGCGCATTTCCGCCGGCTGGTAAGTGAAGCCGTGCTCGCTGGCATGCGCAAGCAATACCACCTGTTGCTGCTGCAGGCTGCGCGTGCCCGCTGCCAGCGTGTGCAGCATGGGCTTCCAGATATGGGTTGGGCTCTTGTCCACCACAGTGATGGCAGCACGACCGCTGCGACCCAGCTGTTGGCCGAGCTGGGTCGCAAGCAGCAAGCCGCCGATGCCACCGCCGACGATGACGATTCTCTTCTGATCTGACATGGGGTGTGCCTGATGGCGCGAGGGCGAGGCCGTCCCGCGCCGGATGGGCTCAGACAATGACGTAGCCGCCATCGACAACGATCTCGGCACCGGTGACATAGGACGCTTCGTCACTGGCCAGGAACAGCACCACATTGGCAACTTCCTCTGCACGTCCGAAGCGACCGAGCGGGATGCGTGAGCGCATGCCATGGTTGGCGCCATCGTTGGCGATCAGGTCCTTGTTCTGTGGCGTATCGATGATGCCCGGGTGCACGGAGTTGACGCGGATATTGAAGCTGGCGAACTCGGCAGCAGCCCCCTTGGCAAGCAGGCGGTTGGCGCCCTTGGACGGGCAATAGCCAGGATGGATGCCGGTGATGGCCACGAGTCCACAGATGGACGACATGTTCACGATCGAGCCCTTGCCCGCGCGCTTCATGTGCGGACTGACCGCCTTCATGCCGAGGAAATGGCTGTTGAGGTTGAGCTGGATGATGGCGTTGAAGCCTTCCAGCGTGGCGTTGTCCCAGGTATCAAAAGGACCGGGAAGCCCTGCATTGTTGACCAGGACGTCGATGCGGCCGTGCGTTGCGATGACCTGGTCGACCACGTCGTTCCACTGGTCTTCGCGGGTGACATCCAGGGACAGGGCCGTGGCCGACAGGCCTTCAGCACTGAGCTCCGCTGCAATGGCCTGTGCCGCGTCGGCGCGGATGTCAGTGATGAAGACGTGGGCGCCCTCGCGCGCGAACAGGCGGGCATCGGCTGCCCCCATGCCGGCCCCTGCGCCGGTGATGATTGCTACTTTGTCCTTCAAACGTGCCATGTGAACGCCTCTGTGCTGTGGATCATGGGTTGAGAGGCCCATGCGCTACGGCTCACTGGCCGGCGCCGGGTTCTGCATCCATTGGGCGCTCTGGCAGCTCTCAATCCCATGTGCAGGCGTCCGCATTACCTGCGGGATTGTTCGTGCCTGGATTCTGCTAGTGTCCGCCTTGTCCATCACGCCACTCCGCGAGGAATCGCATGGAAATCCGGCCCGCCAGCGCGGACGACATCGACGCCATGTGGGCGATCTTCAAGGCCGCCATTGCGGCGGAGGATGCGCTTCCGTTCGCCGGCACCTTCGAGGCCGGGACCTTTCGGAGCCATTGGTTTGGAGTGCAGCCGGCCTTTGTGGCCGTTCTGGAAGGGCGCGTGGCCGGAATGTACAAGATGGGCGCCAACTATCCAGACCTGGGAGCGCACGTGGCCAGCGCTACCTATGTGGTCGATCCTCGGGTACAAGGTCGCGGCATTGGCCGGACGCTGGTGGAGCACAGTCTTGATCGAGCCAGATCGGAAGGCTTCCTGGCCATGCAGTTCAATTACGTGGTCAGTACCAATGCGCCAGCGGTTGAGCTGTACCGGAAGCTGGGCTTTGCCGTGGTCGGGACGCTACCGGCGGCGTTTCGGCATCGAACGCTGGGGTTGGTTGATGTATATGTGATGCACCGCTTTCTATAGGGCGACGTGGAGGAGGGGGCTCACAGTAAGCGGCCGCCGCTGGTGCCGCGCACGAAGGCGGCAGCCAATCGCAGTGCATCGTCGCTGCCACGATCGCCACGCAGGGCATTCGCCAGTCGGCCGGGCGTGACTCCTGTCCAGCGGACAAGGTCGCGCGTGGCATGGGCCTGGTCGCTGTAGCCATGGCGTGCGGCTGCAGCGGCAATGCTCGTGGCTTCCTCATCAAGTGTGTGCAGAATTGCCTGCAGACGGCACACACGGGCGTACTCCTTCGGAGTCATGCCCACCGCAGCCAGAAAGCGGGATTGCAGGCCGCGCAGGGACATGCCAAGCCGCCGCGCCAGTTCGGCGATGCGCAGGTCACCCTCCATCGCATCCAGATCTGCTACGGCCTGTTCAACACGCTCGTCCAGGATGAAGCTGGCGCAACGATCCCGCAGGGCCTGCCAGAGAGGCTCGGGCGTGTTGATGACCGCACTGGCGCGTGCGGCGGCACTGAAGGTCTCGGCAAAGGAGGCATCCAGCGTGTACAGGTCAGGGGCCTGGTCACGAAGGCCGGGTAAGCGGGCACCGGCGATCAAGGCGCTCGCGGCCGGCTGCAGGCGCACACCGATGCAGAACACCGCACCAGCGGCTTGCAGCCGGATAGGCCCGCACTGCTGTGCAGCGAAACAGAACGGTAGATCGGAACGGATACGGCCATCTGCGCCATGCAGCTGCAGCGGCACGCCCAGTTCGGCCAGCAGCTCGCACCGGCCATCGGGATAGATGACCTGCACGTCATTCCCGGGTGCATCGTCGCGCAGCCACCAGATGCACTGGACGTGATGGCGGAGATCGTCGGGGGCAGGGTGCTCGCAGTAGTCCATGCGGCATCGGACGCCATCCTGGCTGACCATGGTGCGAACTGGGTCGTGTTCGAGAACCCGCAGAATGACTTCCCGAAGCGAATCGAGTACCGGCGTGATGGCACTGCGCTGAAGGCGAGCATCACCGGTCCGGTAGATGATGGCAAGATCCTGCGGATTCCGTTTGACTATCGACGCTGTGGGGATTGAGTGGGAACGCTGGCCAAGAGTGAGGTCAGGGATCTGTGTTGCACGCTTGGAGTTTATCAATCCTATCTTGTTGATTCGTAAGGGCGGGGTCCTCGAGATGCACTAAGATGGCGCATGGATCACTGCTAGCAAGTTGGACATTGAGCAATGCTCTGCAATGAATTTGGTGCATTGCCAATGCAGTGCGCCAAATTTGAAGCAATGCCAATGTAACGCGACGCTATTCCTGGGCCGGAGCGGGCTCCTGCCCTCTGACGTAGTACACGGATGTCCAGCCAGTTCTGAGCTCTGCCTGCGGTTCAGGTTGGACATTGGTGCGAGCGCGTCGCTATGGTGTGGATGCGTGGCTTCGCACATTCTCAATTGAGATCGAGAGCCTTAAAGAGAGATGCTCGATCCACGTCGTTAGCTACTCGAGAGCGTCGCTACCTCGAATCGCCTCTCGGGGGAACGCCCCTCTGGCCTCGATCGCTTCCCTTGTGACTTCAACATCTGAAGCGAAGACAACCACCGCTAGGTCTTTCGTTGCGCGCTAGCAGCAGAAGTGGAGCAGTCTGCGGGTTCGATCAAGGACTGGTTCGCTCCCAGCAGCGATGTTCTCATCGTCAGTTCGCGACAACTGCGTGTATCCGAGATACTTCTCGTAAGAGTGCTGCAGACAGTTGGCTTCCTCGTCGTCAATCACAACCAGCACGCGCTCGAACTGAGCGCCTTTATCGCCATGATGAGTAAGAAAGGGAGACTCTTCCGCCAGGTATCGTCGGTAGTTCCACAGATTCTGTACTCGGCAGAATATGAGCGCCCGGACGTTCCGGTATCCGCCGCTTTCATCGCCCCCGCCTCATCGCCGAGATGGACATCGAGGCGATCCTCAAGTTAAATCAACTCACTGTCTCGTATGTGCCTTAGCGCCGGGAGAATCGTTGCCTGCGAACCTTCGGCAAGCAATTTCACGAGCGTTTGAACTGCAAGTTGCAATTCTCCAAGGACTTCGAAAGCGTTCTGCCCGCTCAAAGCGCGACCGTGGTCGCGCCGACATCGCCCCTTGCTGAGGTCGCAGAAGCCGCACTTAGCTCGCGCGCTCCGACAAGCTCGCCAGATAGACTCTGCGCTCCTGACCGAAGGCCCGGAGCTCGTTCTCCTTCACCTCGCGTGCGACACCGTCCAGGTCCGGGAAGACGAAGGACGGGGTGATCCCGAGGATGTGTAGTTCTTGGCGAATTCTGATCGCCGCATCATTAGGGATTAGGATCTTGGTGATTAGAGGCCGCGTGACTGTGTAGTAATCGAGTGGCTCCAAATTTGAACCGTGTAGTGAAAATAGGCCGGCCTGCGCGCGAATTCGTGGCGAGATTTGCGGCGCTAGAATGCAGAGTGGGGCGTACGTGCTCATCTCGCTTGCGCTACTCATAGGCCTCGTGTACGGATGCCAAGTTTCGTAATCCTGCGCCACATCCACAGGCGTGGTCACGTCCACATGCAGTTCTGCATTGATCCTTTCCGGGTTCATCAGAAACACGGCCGCAGAGTTTCTGTCAAATTCTTGGACGGAGTCATCTGGATCGCTCGAGACGGATTGACTTGGCGCTGCGCTCCGAACTCCATCGACTGCAAAATAGAGCGCAACCAGAGCGTTCGTGGTCCAGTCGAGTAGGCGGGTAGGGACCCCATGGTGCTGCATAAGGAACAGCCATTCGAAGTCATTGCGCGGTACGCTTGTTATAAATGGGAGCGCTCTCCGCTTAAAATCTTCAAGCATCCGCTCAGGATTTGGCCCGGTGTCTATGACGCCACTGGCTTGGAAGGTCTCGTTGCCTACCAGTGCCTGTCCTCGCGGTCCAATCAGGGGAATAGTTTCCCGCAAGACAGACGGCAATAGCCTGTGGGCTGCCTGAGACTGTCCTCGCATCCAGACGGGACCATCTTCGTTCTGAACTATAGCCCGCACCTGCTCGACGTAGGCAGATACGCTCTCAACCTTGATCAGAGTCGGGCCTTTTGCGACGCCTGAATTCCCTTCTTTCATACTATCTCCATTGTAAAAATAATTTGCCCCCATTGGCTTGAGGGCCTTTAGCCCACGGCCGCCGTACTCAACAGCCCTTGGACATTCAGCTTGATTCTATGCCCCTCCCGCAGCCCCATCAATCAGAA